>JAGDDM010000003.1 GCA_017958015.1 Abditibacteriota bacterium
GCCCAGTGGTCTGTGGGGACGTCAACAAAGGCGCCCTGCGCGAAAGCCGCGCAAGCGATGGCGATCAGACCGATAGTCGCCAAGGCGAAAAGGATTTTCTTCATGAAGAAATCCTCCTTTTGAAGTATTTCGCGTCCCCGGGCGAGTTGCCTTGTTTCCTCTCCGGGAGACGTCGATTAACCACATATTATCATATTTAAGAAACGAAATCAAATTTCTTTGTTTATACGATTTACCGCGTCACCGATAAGGGCGGCTTTTCTCATAAACTCCACATCGTGGACCCGCACGATGTCGCTGCCGTTGGCAACGGATACGGCAACCAGGGCGGCGGTACCCGGGAGCCGTTTTTCCGGAACCGGTTCGCCGGTTATTTCGCCGATCGCGGATTTGCGGGAAACGCCGGTGAGTATTGGAAATCCCAAATCCCGAAACTCCCCGAGGCGGGCGATGAGTCGGATGTTGTCCTCGACGGACTTGCCGAAGCCGAAGCCGGGGTCGATGATGATATTTTCCCGCTTCACTCCCGCGGCGGCGAGTTCCTCCGTCCGAAGACGCAAAAAATCATACACCTCGCTTACGACATCGTCGTAGCGGGTGTTTTTTTGCATATCCTTGGGTGTGCCTCGGGTGTGCGTTATCACGATTTTACACCGCCGCTCCGCCGCGAGGCTTTTCATTTCGTCGGATTCCGTGCCGCTGACGTCGTTGATGATTGAGGCGCCGGCGTCAAGGGCGGCGGCGGCAACCGACGGGTTGCGGGTGTCGGCGGAGACTGTGATGAAGGGGGAAATACGTTTTATAACCGGGACGATTCGGCGGATTTGCTCATGGGCGTCCACCGGGTCGGAACCGGGTCTGGTGGACTCACCGCCCACGTCGATGATGTCCGCCCCTTGGCGCTGCATATCGAAGGCTCGGCGCACGGCGCTTTCCGTGTCCGCGTACATGCCGCCGTCGGAAAAGGAGTCCGGAGTGACGTTCAAAATGCCCATTATGAGGGCCCGTTTGCCCATGAGGGAAAAGACGTCGGTCACAGCCGGGCCTTTCGTCTGTTTTCCGTTGTGGGCGGCGGCGCCTGATAGAGGGAATTGAGGAGGAGGTCCTTGGTGATGCGTTTCTTTTTGTATCTGTCGGATTCGATTGCCATGCGGAGGGTATAGGCCAGCATACCCGCCACGGAGGCGTTGTGGTTTCTGCGGAGCCTGGTGTCGTCGTCGGTGCTGAGGACGTATTCCTCCCCCAGGGGCATAAAGCTCAGGGAATCCAGCATGTCTATAGCCTCGCCGGCGGAAGCGGCGAGACGCAAATCGTTGACGATGTCGAAGGTTCGGATCTGCCCCCACTTCTCGCGAATCTTTTTGACCATGCGGAGGGTGTTGAGGTATATAACATTGTCGTCTTTGCAGAACTCGAAATAGGGGAGAATGGACAGAGAGCCTTCGCTTTCGTCGTCGAGGATAAAGTTTCCGTCCCCGTCAACGGAGTAGGCGTAGACTTTGCCGAACTCGGAGTCTTTGATGAAATTCTTATCTATGGCTTTCTTCAAATCCGCCGCCATGCGGTTCATGTTGTCGGCCCGGTCAAGGTCGTGGATGGAGCCGTAGAGTTTCGATGTGTCCAGCAAAATCCGCCACACAAGGACATTTTGGAAGCAGATGTAGGGGTGTTCCGAATATTTTCCGTTGCTCCGAAGCAGGGTTTCGTAGAGCCCCGTTTTTTTGTCGTACTGGGCCTCCAGAATGTTCATTATCTTGTTGATGCCGTTCTGAACCTTCAAATCGAAGAGGAGGGAGAAGTCGTCGGTGAATTGGGTGTAGAGGGCGATGGCTCTGATGGGGGCGCAGAGCTGGTCCAGCTCAAAGCCGTTTTCCAGAGTCACTCCGTCGATAAACCGGCTTCGGAGACCGATGTTTTTAATCTGATGATTGAAAACGTACTCGATGACGTCCCGGGCCTGAGCGTTGTTCATCTGCAAAACCGCGGGGAAAGCGTGGCGGTTTGCCGCTCTGTCCATGTATATGCCGCAGTGGTCGCAGTCGGAGGTTCCGGCGGTGGCTATGACGAACTTCTCGGTGTCGATGGTGACGAACTGAGTGTAGAAGTAGGAATAGAGATTGTTGGCGTTGATGATATCCGCCGCTGTTTTGTCCTTGCAGACGAAGGTGTGGATGTCCAGCCAGTTTCTGATTGCGTTGGCCACCCGCTCCGAACCCTGCATGGCCGTCTCTTTGGCGGCGCTGGCGGCGGATATTTCTTCCGGGCCGATGCCGATGTAGAAGGGCAGCTTCAACGTTTCGCCGGGCTCCATGTTCACGGAGATGGTGCGCTCGTAGTGTATCGCCTGTTCATCGGCGGCGTGCACCGCGTTGCCTTCCTCGAGACCGGAGCGAACCTTGTTGGCGGTGCCCACGGAATATATTGCCACGGCGAACATGGGCCAGGGGCCTCTGAATTCGAACACGGACAGCTGTTTGTCCAAGGTGCCGATTCTGCCGCTCTTTACGCCGTACATGAGTTTTTTGACGCCCACGGTGTGGTAGGCCCGTTTCCACGCGCCTCTGATTCCGGTGTTCACCGTAAGGGATTTGAGGGATGTGTTGGTGAGGGTGATGACCACGGCGAAGCTCCGGCGGTTGAGAACCGGGTATATGGCGTAGGAAGCGTCCAGTCCGCCGCCGCCGGCCACAAAGTTGGGTATCCAGTGCTTTTCCATGCGGTAGCGGCAGTCATCGAATATGTTTTTGCCGTCAACTTCCGCCACCGGAGCGATGAGAGGCGTGTCGTCGGGACCGTGGAGCTCCACGATGCTCTTGAAGGCGCTCATCATGAAGCCCAGCTTCTCTATGCCGGCGTTGCGGGGATTTATGTTCGGCAACACTATGTATTGGTTGCCGGTTGATATGTGACGGGGTTTTTTCTGCATCAGCGTCCCTTGGGAGCGTTGTGGATTCTGAACACAAGACCGCTCAGGAGTTTGGGATAGAAATAGGTGGCCTTCTGGGGCATCTTCTCGCCGGCTTCGGCGATGTCGAGAACAACCTTCACCGGAATGGGGTTCACCAGGAAGGAGGCGGTCCGTTCGCCGCTGTCAACCAGGTCGAAGGCCTCTTTGATGTCTCTGGTGTAGAGAATGTGGGTCTGGTTGCGGAGCTTGTCGCCGTCGATGCCCAGAGACCGCTCAAGCAGGTGTTTGTGGAGCACGTTCAGTTCCAGAGTTCTGCTTGCCTCGCAGCCGGAGAGCTTTCTGTAAGCCTTTTCCTTGGGAATAAGGAGCACGCATTTGTCTTTGGTGTAGAGACCGATGGCGCCCTTTTCCGCCATATCCGCCTCAAGGGTTTCCTTGGCGGAGGGCTCAAGGGCGAAGAAGTCGCCGCACTCCTCAAGCATCTTGTCGATGTCCTCGGGGGTGACGCTGCCCACGGCTCTGTGGGTGGGATAGATTGTCATATCCTTCTCGTAGACGTTTACGAGAGTCATCATAACGTCGTCGGAGGGGAGCGGCGTGCCGGGCTGGGACTTCTCCCGCATGATGTTGCGGTAGTTGAGGGAAGTCTCGTAGCGGTGGTGGCCGTCGGCGATGGCGATGGGCTTGTCCGCCATGAAATCAACCATGACCTTGATGTCCGCCGGGTCGGTGATGGCCCACAGCACGTGGCGCTCGCCGTCTCTGTCTCTGGCGTCCACGATGGGCTCCGTTGTCATTGCCTTGTCCATAACCGGCTTCAGCACATACTTCTCGTCGTCGTAGAGGCCGTAGACGCAGTCCAGGTTGGACTCCGTGGCGGAAATGAGATTCAGAAGCTGGCTCTTGGGTTTGGCCAAAGTGTTCTCGTGGGGGAGAATAACCTTTTCGTCGTAGTCGCAAATCTTCACGGCGCAGGTGAAACCCAAAACACGCTTGGTCTTGTCGCCGATTTTGAACTCCTGAAGGTAGAGGTATATGGTGGGCGCTTCGTCCTGAAGGAAAATGTCGGTGTGCATCCAGTTGACGATGTAGTCCCGGGCCCGGGCGAAGCGGTTGTTCTCCTCGTTGTCGTCCGGGTCGTCCTTGCCCAACACAAGGCGAACGAAGTTGTGGACGTCCACGTCGTAGAGAGCGTCCTGCTCCTCGGGGGAGATTACGTCGTAGGGCGGGCAGACAAGTTTGTCTATGTCGCCGGCGGCGGCGGTGTTGTAACGGACACCGCGGAACGGTTTGATTGTTGCCATGTTTTTCACCTCGCAAAGTGATATTTTTACTGTTTATATTATACCCCATAACCGGGTCTTTTGCAACGGTTGACGGCGGCGGCTTTCGGGAGTATAATTATGGGCATGGATATACGAAAACTCACACAAGACATTATTGACGGATATCGGATTAAGCGGGGGGATGACCTTTCCCTTTTGCTTTCCGCGGACCTTGACACGCTCCTCGGCCTTTCCGGGGAGATTCAAAGACACTTTCGGGGCAATCACGCGGACCTTTGCACCATTATCAATGCCCGAAGCGGCAGGTGCGGGGAGGACTGCAAATACTGCGCCCAGTCAAAGCGTCATTCCACCGGCATCGAGGAATATTCTTTCCTGCCCAAGGAGGAGATTGTAAAGAACGCCAAGGCCAATGACAAAGCGGGGGTGAACCGCTTCGCCGTGGTCACCTCCGGCAGGGCTTTAAGCGGAGCGGAGTTTGAGGAAGCCCTGGCCGCTTTCCGGGAGATGAGACGGGAGACGAACCTGGGTCTCTGCGCTTCCCTGGGGCTTTTGACGAGAGAGCGGTTTCGGCGCCTCCGGGCGGTTGGGGTCACCCGCTACCACCACAACATCGAGACGTCCCGGCGGTTCTTCCCGGAGATTTGCTCAACCCACACTTACGATGACAGAATTCGGACCATCGAGACCGCCAAAGAGGAGGGTTTCGAGATTTGCTCCGGCGGAATTATCGGCATGGGGGAGACTTGGGAGGACAGGATTGACATGGCGGTGAGCCTGGCGGAAATGGGGATTATGTCCATTCCGATTAACGCTCTTATCGCCATTAAGGGAACCCCGCTGGAGGGGCGGGAGCCCCTTTCCGCCGAGGAGATTTTGCGGTCGGTGGCTCTCTTTAGGTTTGTGAACCCGGAGGCGGATGCGCGTCTTGCCGCCGGCAGAGCCCTTTTCGGCGACGGGGGAGCGAAAGCCTTCACCGGGGGAGCCTCCGCCGCCATAACCGGCAACATGCTCACCACCGGGGGCGCGAACGTGAGAGACGATATCGAGCTTATGAAGCGGCTGGGACTGACGAATCGGTGAGGGTTATATACAGCCCACGAGACAGATCAGGAAGCAAATAATAAAAAATACGAGGCAACCGCAGCACCACATGCAGTTTTCCGCGGTTTCCGCTCGGTTTTTCGCCGCTTCCTCCCGGGCCGTGCGGGTGAAGTATTCCGGGTCGATTCGGGATATGAGTTCCCTGACCCGCGCGCTTTCCTCCGGACTTATTTGCTCGTCGTTGTCGTAAACCCGCAAAATGTTGTTGAGGCCGGAAAGAACAGATACCTTTTCGGCTTCGATTTTTTCCGGTCGGAGTTGTTCGATATAGAGCACGATATCCCGGTACACGGTGTAGACCATGGACGTTACTTCGGATTTCTCGAATATACTCGCCAAGCGAAGAAGTTCCTTGTAGTATGTCGAGCCCTGCGGGAGCGTTCCGTTTTGAGCCGCTTCGGCGATGATTTCCGGAGTAAGATTGTTTTTGAAATTTTCGTATGCCGCCCGGCATTCTTCCGGGGTTCGTTTTGTGTACTTGTATGCCTTCGCTTCCACAAAGAACCGCACATGGTTTGCTTTTTCCGCGTCGGTTTTCAGACTTTCGGAATCTTTGTCGATTTTTAACGCGTATTCGTAGGCCTTAACCGCTTCGCGGACGTTGTCACCGGCCGCGAATAACTCTTCCGAACACCACGATTCCGTATAGGGCGTCGCGTAAGCGAACCGAGTCACAGCCCACCGAAGGTGCATGTCTCCCCATTCTTTGAGAAGCTTCAGTTTTTCCTCATCGCTGTAGTAGTCTGCGTAATATACATCGTATATGTAATTTTTGACATCGCTGTCATCATCTTTTTCTTCCTCGTCCTCATCTTCCTCATCGTCCTCATCGTAGTCATCATCATCGTCGTCGTCGTAAGACGAGTAGGAGGAGTAGGAATAGGAAGAATAGTCCCGGGAGTAACCCGGATCGGAGGAGTAAGA
>JAGDDM010000056.1 GCA_017958015.1 Abditibacteriota bacterium
GGCTCACCATGGCGGACGATCTGGCTCGGCTGGAGTACACTCCCAACGCCTACTACAACTTCCATCCGGGCAGCCACACCGGTCAGGGCATCGAGACCGGAATAGAGCAGATCGCGGAAACGTTGAACGCCATTCTCTCCGAGAAACAGGCGGTCACCGTTCTTCTCGAGACAATGTCCGGCAAGGGCAGCGAGGTGGGCTCCCGCTTCGAGGAGCTGGCGGCAGTAATCGACAAGACGGAAAAGAAGTCAAAGATAGGCGTGTGCCTGGACACCTGCCATGTGTACGACGCCGGTTACGACATCGTGGGCGATTTGGACGGCGTTCTGGCCCGTTTCGATGACGTGATAGGCCTCGACAGGCTGAAGGCGGTGCACGTGAACGACTCCATGAATCCCATGGGATCCCACAAGGACCGCCACGCCAAGATAGGGGAGGGGCACATCGGCGCCGACGCCATCGCGCGGGTCATCAACCACCCCAAACTTGCCGGTCTGCCCTTCGTTTTGGAGACTCCCAACGAGCTTGACGGCTACCGGCGGGAAATCGCGCTTCTGCGTGAGTTATCTTGACGCAGAGGTGCCTATTTGATATAATAAACAGGCGTTCCGGGATCGTCTAATGGCAGGACAACGGTTTTTGGTACCGTTTATTGGGGTTCGAATCCCTGTCCCGGAACCAACTTTCGCCGCAAGGAAATCCGAGCGGTTTTTTTTATCCTACGGTAAAGGCGGCGGAATCCCGTAAAAACACGAGGTGTGTTATGAAAAAATCCCTTTTTATCGCGGCGCTCATGCTTTCGGCGGTTTGCTGTTTTGCCGCTCCCGCGCCGATTTACAAGTCCGGCGACGAGGGGGCCTTCCCCTCCGGTCTCACGGAGTTCACGGTGGTTTGCAAGATAAACGCCAAAAGCAAGGCGGATTTCCCCATTTTGTCCAAAACCGACGGCAAGGGGGGCTTCGATTTGCGGAACTGCGGCTACGTCTACTCACCGGTGGTTGAAGTCACCGACGGCGGCGGAAAGACCCGTATAGCCCGCTTCGACTTCTTCCGGGCCACGGACACCCGGCGTTTGGCTTTCTCCGTGGGCGGCGGCAAACTCACAACCTACTCCGACGGCGTGTTCACTCAGTCCGTGGACTGCCCCGGCTACACCGAGGGCGGCGAGTTTTCCGCGGGACCCGACACCGAGAGTTTCGCGGTTTACGACGGAGTTCTTTCCGAAAAGGACATCCGGCTTTTGTGGGACAACTCTTTCAGAACATACGATTTTAACGGCTCCGTGTCCGAGGACGTGCTGAACAGCTATCTCTCCCGGGCCGTCACCGCCGAGAACATTCTCTCCCCCGCGGTTTCCGAGGCCGAATTCAACGACCACGCGGCCCTCATCGCCAATATCGGCGCCATGTTCATCGGCAGAGCCTCCCTCATTTGGGACATGCCCGCCGGCGACATCGACGAGTTCTTCCGGGTGGCCGCCGCTCGGGCAAAACGAATCCATACCGGCGACAAGAACGTGATTTTCCAGGCCGCCATTTTGGAGTGCGTCTCCGACAAAGCGAACACGATTAAGATTTCCCCCCGCACTCTCTCCGCTTTCGGTCAGGAAGTGAAGGACCGGAATTTCGACTACAAGGCCATGATTTTCGAAAACGGCAAGTACGTGAATCAGTGGGGCGAGAACTGCTCCGTGCCGGATATGACCCGAATCGAGACCCGGATGTGGTTTTACGAAATGGCCACCCGGTACATCGACGCCGGTTTCGAGGCCTTCCACATGGGTCAGATTTGGCTCATGGGGGACGGCGACAAAAACTACGCCGCCTGGAACGGGCTTCTGGGCATGATTCGGGACTACGCCAAACTCAAAGCCCGCCGCCACTACGTCCTCTTCGACGCCCACAACCACGGAACGCTGGTGGGCGGAGTGTCGATTTTCGATTTCAACTCCTTCCCGGTGCGCCACGCGCCGGTGGATTACAGCTCCATCGACATGAAGCTGGAAAAGGGTTGGGGCAGCGCCATATTCGGCAAGAGCGCCGGCTGCAAAACTCCCTCCGGCTGGAGCACCAAGTCACTTCCGTACCTTGTGGAGCTGGACAACGGCGACAGACTCACCGATGAGATAACCTGGTTCGCCGCCATGCCCCAAAAGTACAGAGGCGAATGGATAGGCTACGCCACCGAGTGGCTTTACCGCAACGATCCCATGGGCCACTTCCAGCCGGTTATACGCAGAGTCAGCGGCAACGTGGGGGACGACTGCTACTATTACAGCGCCTGCGAAAAACTCAGCGTCCCCGGAGGCGTGAAGGCCATGAACGACGTTGAGGCTCTCAAGTCGGTGTTCACCGCCGGGTTCGTGGGGCCCCTTGAACCCCCGGTTTCCGGTGTGGACGGTTATTGGGATATTCTGAAGAAAAAATAATGAGTGCCGGAAAAGAACGGATTCTCACTCGCAACTTCATACTGTCTTTCATCGCCCAGTTGTGTCTGTCTCTGGGCATGTACGTTTTGCTGTCCACGCTGGCGGAATACACCAGAAACATGGGCGTATCCTATTCTCTGGCGGGGGCCGTCACCGGAATATTCATTTTCGGCGGCTTCGTGTCAAGGCTCTGGTCCGGCGACGCCATGGTGCGCTACGGCTGGAAGTCCGTGGGCTGCGTGTTCGCCGTTATCCACCTTATCGCCGCCTGCTTCTACGGCGCCGTCCACAGTATTCCCCTGCTTCTTCTCGTTAGATTTATCCACGGCCTGGGCTTCGGCACCGTCATGAACGCCGTCATCGTTATCGGCACCTCCGACCTGCCCAGAAACCGCTACGCCGAAGGCTGCGGCTACTTTATGATGTCCACCTCGTTGGGCGTGGCGCTGGGCTCGTTCCTGGGCGGTCTCATCTATGACCGGTTCGGGGCGCCGGGATGCTTCTCCGCCGCCATTGCCTTCGCCCTTATTATCGCCGCCGCCGTGTTCGCCACCGACAGCTCCTGTCTGCCGGAGGCCATCGGCAACGGAAAGATTAAGGGCAGACGGAAGTTCAGAATAGAAAAGGTTATCGAGAAGAAGGCGGTGTCCATGTCCCTCTGCATGTTCTGCCTCGCCTTCGGCTACGCCGCCCTCATGTCCTTCTGCCGACTCTATATGCAGCAGGAGAACCTTATGGGGGTCTTCAGATACTTCTTCCTTGTCTACGCCGCGGTGCTGCTGCTGTCAAGACCCATGATAGGGCGGATTCAGGACCGGTTCGGCGACGACTACGTTTGCTATCCCTGCGTTGTGGCTCAGGTTTTGGGGCTTGTTCTCGTGGCTTGGAAGCCCTGCGCCGTGACGGTTATCGCCTGGGCAATCGGCGCGGCTCTGGGCTACGGCACCATGAACGCGGTGTACACAACCATCATCAACAAGCGTGTTCCGCCCTCCAGGCGCACATACGGCATTTCCACCTTCTGGATTTTCTCCGATTTCGCCGTGGGCATAGCTCCCGCAACCCTGGGATTTGTCATCTCCGCCCACGGTTACGGCGCCATGTATTTCGCCGCCGCCGCCATATCCGCCTGCGCCGTGCCGGTCTATTGGTTCTTCTGGGGACGGCGTAAGATACGTTATTGACAGGGCGCCCGATTTCCCGTAAAATGAGATTAAAAAGGAAACCGAAATGAGATTTATTTCAATGTTGTTTATATCCGCCGTGTGCGCCTCCGCCGCCTACTGCGGACTGCCCGAACCGGTTTACACCTTCGACAAAGGGAAGGGGGCCGAGGGCGAGGCGAAAATGTCAAAAAACCTCACCTTTGCCGCCACGATGAGAGTGGCCGGCGGCGACAGAAGCGGCAGAGAAATTGTCTCCGGCGAGGGTTTCGCGATTAAGTATTCCACCGCCTTTTGGCAGCCCTCGGTGGAGGTGCGCACCGCCGACGGCAAGACCCACACCGCTCTCTTCGGGGTGGTGGGCGCCGCCACGGCCCACAGATTTACGTTCACTCTGGGCGGCGGCAAGCTGAGAACATACCGCAACGGCGTGCCGGTTCAGACCGTGGACTGCCCGAACACCGTCAAAACAGGCGGGGCGGTTAAGATTAGCGAAGGCTCCGACGCGCGGAAAATCGCCCTCTACGACAAAGTTCTCACGGACAGCGAGGTTCGGCTGGAGTGGGACAACTCCTTCAGGGATTACCGCTTCGACGGCACCGTATCCGAGGACGTTTTGAACAGCTACCTCTCCAGAGCCGTTACCGCGGACAGAATCCTGACCCCCCAGGTGAGCGAGGAGGAGTTTAAGGAGCAGCTGGCTCTCATCAAGTATGTCGGCGCCAAGTATATCGGCAGAGCCTCCCTGGTTTGGGGTCAGCCGGAGGTGGGCACCTTTGAGGAGTTCTTTTCGACTTCCCGCAGACGGGCGGCCAAGGTGAAAGCCGTGGATCCGGATATTATCCTGCAGGCGGCGATATTGGAGTGCGTCAGCAGAAAGGGCTGCGCCGGGCTGAAAGTGGCCCCCGCCACCTTCGAGGCCTTCGGACTGCCCTTTGAGGACAGAACCTTCGACTTCGACGCCATGTGCTTCTCCGACGGCAGACTTGTGAACTTCTGGGGGCAGGACACCGCCGCCCCGGATATGACGAAAACAGAGACCCGAATGTGGTTCTATCAGATTGCCTGCTCCTACATCGACGCGGGCTTCGAGGGACTCCACATGGGCCAGGTGCACATGATGGGGCAGACGGACAAAGACTATACCGCCTGGAAATCCCTGCTGGGGATGGTTCGGGAGTACGGCAAGGCCAAGGGCCGGCGCCACATGGTGCTTCTTGACGCCCACACCCACGGGATTCTCTCCGACGGCATATCCCTCTTCGATTTCAAC
>JAGDDM010000057.1 GCA_017958015.1 Abditibacteriota bacterium
CCGCTCCGGAGAACACCGTCTCCGCCATTAAGCTGGCCTGGGTCGAGAACGCCGACGGCACCGAAGTGGATGTCTACTTCACCCGTGACAAGAAGGTCATGATTTGCCACGACGGAACCACCGGCAGAACCTCCGATTACAATCTGGAAATTCAGAAGTCCACCTTCGCCCAGCTCCGGTGCCTGGACTTCGGTTCCTGGAAGGATCCCAAGTACAAAGGCGAGAAGATGCCCACCCTTCAGGAAGCCCTGGCCGCGGTTCCCAAGGACAAGAAGATTTACGTTGAGCTGAAGAGCACCGACTTCGAGATGGTCCCGGTTTTGGAAAAGATTCTGGACGTCAGCGGCAAGCGCAAGAACGTTGTGTTCATCAGCTTCGGCTACGACGTGCTGGCCCAAACGAAAAAGGCCATGCCCGACAGACCCTGCTACTGGCTGCTGGGCGGTGAAATCGGCAACGCCAAGAATGTCTCCGCCAAAGCAAAGGCCGCCGATTTCGACGGACTCGACGTTCACAGCTCCGGCCTCAACGCCGAGAGCGTGACCAACATTCGGGCCGCGGGACTTTCCGTCCACGCCTGGACCGTTGACAACGGCGACGAGGCCCGCAGACTTCGGGCCCTGAAAGTGGACTCCATCACCACCAACACACCCGCCTATCTTCGCGACGAATTGAAAAAATAAAATAGGAGTAACGTTATGAGCAACATTCCCGTTGACGGCCTTTCCGCCGCCGAACTGTTCTCCTCCGGCAAAGGTCTCACCTACGATGACTTCATCGTGCTTCCCGGCTACATCGATTTCCAGGCCAGCGAAGTGGACCTCGAGACCAACGTAACGAGAAACATCAAAATCAAACGCCCGCTGGTAAGCTCCCCCATGGACACCGTCACCGAGTGGAAAATGGCCGCTTATCTCGCCCTTCTGGGCGGCGTGGGCATTATCCACTACAACAACACCATCGACGCCCAGACGGAGCAGGTCCGCAAAGTGAAGCGCTTCGAGAACGGCTTCATTATCGATCCCGTGGTTGTCTCTCCCGAGGCCACCGTGGGCGAGGTTGAGGCCCTGAAGGAACGCCTCGGCTTCTGCGGCGTCCCGGTCACCGAAGACGGAACTCTGGGCTCCAAGCTGGTGGGTATCGTCACAAACAGAGACATCGACTTCGAGAAGGACCTCTCCCGCAAAGTCTCCGAGGTTATGACCACCGATTTGGTGGTTGCCAAGGAAGGCATCGACCTCCACGGCGCCAACCAGATTCTCAAAAAGAGCAAGAAGGGCAAACTGCCGGTTGTGGACGACAACTTCCACCTGACAGCCCTCCTCTCCCGCAAGGATTTGCTGAAGAACAAGGACTATCCCTACGCTTCCAAGAGCAACGGCAAGCAGCTCATCGTGGGCGCCGCCGTCTCCACCCGTCCCGAGGACAGAGACAGGGTTGAGGCTCTGGTGGCCGCCGGCGCGGACATCATTCTTATCGACTCCGCCCAGGGCTACTCCGCCTTCCAGATTGACATGCTGAAGTTCATCAAAGAGAACTTCCCCGGCGTGGACGTCATCGCCGGCAACGTTGTCACCATGGCCCAGTCCAAGGCCCTTATCGAGGCCGGCGCGGACGCTCTCCGTGTGGGCATGGGTCCCGGCTCCATCTGCATCGCCCAGAACATGATGGCTGTGGGCAGACCCCAGGCCTCCGCGGTTTACCACTGCGCCCGCTACGCCAAGGACTTCGGCGTGTCCGTCATCGCCGACGGCGGCATTCAGGGCATCGGCCACATCGCCAAGGCTATGTCCATCGGCGCCTCCGCGGTTATGGCCGGCTATCTGCTCGCGGGTACCAGCGAAGCCCCCGGCGAGTACTTCTACGAGAACGGTATGCGTGTTAAGCGCTACCGGGGCATGGCCAGCGTGGAAGCCATGGAAGTGGGCGGCGGCAAACGCTACCTCAATGAGGAAGTAAACAAGAACGTCGTTGTTCCTCAGGGCGTGTCCGGCACCGTTCTGGACAGAGGCTCCCTGGTTGACTACGTGCCCTACCTCATGAAGGGACTCCAGCAGAGCTATCAGGATATGGGCTACATCAACAACAAACTCGTCAGAGAAGCCCTTTACAGCGACAAACTCAGATTCGAACACCGCACCGCGGCGGCTCAGGCGGAGGGAAGCGTTCACAGCCTCTACTCCTACAGAGAGCCCAAGTTCGGCATCAGATAAACAACATTTATAAAGCACGGGAACGGACCGCGGCGCGGTTCGTTCCCGATTGATTGTTTTGCGCAATGACTGACAACAACACAAAAGGTCCATCAAACAAAGCGGTAACCCGAGCGGCGGGTCTTATGATGGTGGCCATTCTCGCCAGCCGCCTCCTGGGTCTCTTCCGGGACATGGCAATGGCGGGCAAGTTCGGCCAGGGGGCTCTCGTCAGCGCCTACACCGTCTCCTTCAACTTGCCGGACCTCCTCTATTTCTTCCTCTCCAGCGGCGCCCTTTCCGGCGCTTTCATTCCGGTTTTCACGGAAAAACTCACCACCGGCAAAAAGAAAGAGGGCTGGGAAATATTCAGCATTATCCTCTGCTTTATGCTGCTGGTTCTGGGCGGCTTCGTCATTCTCACGGAGATATACGCCGCGCCCCTGGTTAAAACCCTGGTGGCTCCGGGCTACGCCCACGACGACCCGGAACTGATTGCCCTCATCGTCAAGCTAACCCGAATCGTCCTCCCCTGCCAGGTATTCTTCTTCCTGGGCGGCCTTATGATGGGCACCCTGGAATCGAGACAGAACTTCAAGGCCAGAGCCGCGGGACCGGTGATATACAATCTGGGCATCATCTTCGGCGTCCTGTTTCTGAGCAAATATTTCAGCATCGCCGGCCTTTCCTGGGGCGCTCTGATCGGCGCCTTTGTGGGCAACATCCTTTTCCCCTACTACCACCTGCGCAAAGAGGGCTACGAGTTCTACCCCAGCCTCAATCTGCGGCACCCCGGCGTTGTTAAAGTGGCAATTCTCGCCGTGCCGGTTATCCTGGGTCTCAGCCTGCCCCAGATAGACGTCATCATCAACCGTTGGTTCGCCACTTGGGTCTCCGAGGACGCCCCCGGCGCCCTCAACTATGCCAACCGGCTTATGCAGGTGCCCCTGGGTGTATTCGCCCAGGCCGCCGGCACAGCAATTTTGCCGACTCTGGCCGCCTACGCCGCTCAGGGCCGCATAGACAAACTCCGGGACAGCCTTTCCTTCGGCCTTCGGTCGGTGCTGGCTCTCAACATTCCCGCCTCCTTCTTCCTGGCTGTTCTGGCGGATCCCATCGTCCGCACGGTGTACATGCACGGCCGCTTCACCTCCGCCGACGTGGGCATGACCGCTTTCACTCTGGCCATGTACAGCGTGGGCATCTTCGCCTGGGCGGGTCAGGCCATCGTGGCCCGGGGCTTCTTCGCCTTGCAGGACACGGTGACCCCGGTTGTCATAGGCTCCGTTGTCACCGTCATTTTCGTGCCCATGAACATTCTGCTGGTTAAGCCCCTGGGCACCGGCGGTCTCGCTCTCGCCACCTCCCTCATGGCGGCGCTGCACCTGGCGCTCCTCATATTCTGCCTCCGCAAACGCATCGGCGGCATGGACGGCAAGCGGGTTATGACCTCCGCCGTGAAGATTACCGCCGCCTCGGTGGTCATGTCCCTTGTCTGTCTGGGACTCATGCTCTGCTTCGCGAGAACCATGGGCACCCACAGACTCCAGTTCGGCGACGTGAAGAACGTAAACGAAGCGGTTGTGGCCATGGCCGCGGACGGGGAGACATTCCCCACGGGCACTTTCGGAGCGGAGACAACCAAGGCCATCGCCGCCGGCAACGCCATGAAAGCCCTTGAGGGCAACATGCGCATGGGTCTTATAAACGCACTGAACGGGAAAATCGACGACGGTTCTCTCCTCAAATACATCGACAACTCCATGCCCAAGAAGATTCGCAAGGCGAAAGACGTTGACCCGAAAAACGCTTCCCGCCGGGTTTTGGAAGAGCTGCTTCCCGGCTGCGTCGCTCCCGTGACTCCCGAAGCCGCCTTCGTTCGCGCCGTTAAGAACACAAAAGTCATCGAGCGGGCGAATAATTACGAGCTTCTCGCCGAGGACCTCACCAATCCCGTGAAGGCGGCGGACCTCATCGCAAACGGCGACACCGAGATAGCCGAAGCCCTCCGAACCGACCTCGCGCCCTCGGTTTTGGGCGAAATCACCGCCTACGACAGGGCCGCCAAGGAAGCGGAGGAGTCGGAAAAGGACTTCCTCCACGACCTGAACATCGCCATAACAACCAAGGACCTGGCGGGCGCGGGAATCGTGAACGTGAAAGCCAACCGAGAATATCTGGCGCAAAAATATCCCGACTTCGTGACGCTGAAGCCGGTGTGGAGAGTGGAGAGCAAATCCGCCTCCGCCGCGGAAGTGCTCATCACCATGTTTATCGCCTCGCTGGTGTACTTCGTTACGCTGAAACTGCTGAAGGCGGAAGAAGCGGATGTGGTGATGAATACGGTGAAACGGCGCCTGAGCCGCAAAAAAGAATAACAAAAAAAATCGGCTCCCGAAAGGGAGCCTGTTTTTTTACTTTTTCACATCGCACTCGATGTCTCTGAGGTTCGTCATCTTGTTGAGAACGGGCCAAGGGCTTGTTTTGAATGGGTTGCGCTTGATGTCCAGTTCCCGGAGACCGGTGAGATTGTTGAAGTTCGCCGGGAGGGCGGTGAGTTTGTTGCCGCTCATATCCAGCTCCCGGAGGTTTTTGAGCTTCATGAAGCTGTCGGGGAGCGCGGAGATGTTGTTGTCCTCCAGGTCCAGCTCCCGAAGAGCTGCCAGGTCGCCGAAGTTCTTGGGCAGCGCGGTGATGTTGTTGCCGGAGAGGTCCAACTCAACGAGCTTGGTGAGCTTGGCGAAGTTCAGGGGCAGGAAAGTGACGGCGTTGCCGGAGAGGTCCAGCTTCCGCAGATTGACGAAATCGGCGATACAGGCGGGAACCTTGGATATTCCCATCTTCTCAAGGTCAAGCTCCGTAACGTGCTTGCCCACGGTCTTGACCGCTTTCGCGTCCTCGAAGGCGGCGGGGTCGGTACCGTTAATTTTGGCCAAGGTGTCCAAGGCGTTGTATTCCGCGGCCACCACTCCGAAGGAGTTGGCGAAAGCGGCTGTGCCCAGCGCGAGAATCAGCGCGGCGATTGCGAGTATTCTTTTCATAATATACTCTCCTTTCGTTTTTTTTTGTTTTTACGTTAATATTTGTAATATAGTTCCCGGTCTATGTATCCTTCTTAAGAATGTTCAGATATTCTTCGTAAGAGTAGACACGGGCTTTACCGGATTTGGCGGACTGCCGCAAAATGCCTTTGTCGCAAAGCAAAGCGATATACTTCGCCGTGCCGTTGCGGGACAGTCCCAGGGCGGCAGCGGTTTCGGAAGTTTCGATAATGGGATTCCGCTCGATGTAAGCAAACAACTTCATTATATTCTCCCGGGAGCGGGAGGAAACGTCCGCCAGCTTAGCCTCACTCCGCCGGCGCAAAGCGGTCAGGCGGTCGATCGTCTCCACCGCGTCCTTGGCGGTTAAGGCGACACCCCGCAGGAAAAACTTCACCCACTGCTCGTAATTGCCGGTTCGGCGCACCTCGCCCATTCTGTCGTAATACTCGATTCGGTTCAGCTTCAGGTAGCAGGACAGATACAGCACCGGAGAGGATATGACCTTCGCCCACATAAGAAACAGCGTTATCAAAAGCCGTCCCAGGCGTCCGTTCCCGTCGAGGAAGGGGTGAATCGTCTCGAACTGATAGTGAATCAAAGCCGCCTTGATAAGGGGGTCCGTACCGTCATCGGCATTCATGTATTTCTCCGAATCCGACATGCACTCAACCATATCCTGGGGATTCGGCGGAACATACAGAGCGTTTTTAAGTGTGCACCCGGCGGGACCGATCCAATTCCGGGAGACGCGAAACTCACCGGGGGTCTTGTCGCCGCCCCGAACGCTGTTCATCAGCACCGCGTGAATCTCCCGAATGAGCCTGTTGCAAAGGGGAAGGGCATTCAGACGCTCCTCGGCGAAGTTAATCGCCCGAACGTAATTCACCACGTCCGACACATCCGCGTTGACGTTTTCGTCAAGCTCCGGATTAAGCACATCCTCGAGAGTGCACTGCGTCCCCTCGATTTGGGAAGACACCAGCGCCTCTTTCCGAACATACATAGATATGAACAAATCCATGTTCGGAATACGCTCCGCCAAACCGTTCAGCAAGGCGAGACTCGAGTGGGCGTCCACCAACAACTCTCGGGCTTCATCGTCGATTTCGATATCCGGCTTCGGAGGCAGCGCCGCGGGCAGAAAAGAAAAATATTCCGCTTCCCCGTCGAGATTCCGAATCCTTTTTCCGGCTCGGTTTTCCATACCGCGCCTCCTTTCGTGAGTTTTTGTACCCCATTATAGCAGAGAAAACGCACAAAGTCAATGTTTTGTGAGTTTTCTCATTAAATTTTCGGGAGAAAACTCACAAAGTCGGCATTTTGTGCGTTTTCTTTGAACTTTGCGGGTTTGTTTTATAATCCGTCCGCCTTTGGCGGACACATTAATTATTCATTATTCAATAGCGCCGGTGACGCGACTTCATTATTCACTATTCA
>JAGDDM010000058.1 GCA_017958015.1 Abditibacteriota bacterium
GATCTTCCGCCAAGGGGCCGGTGCTCTATCTGGACGCGGGAGACACCTTCACCCGGGGCAAATACTCCCACTTCCACGGCAAGCCGGAGTTTGAGTGCATGAACATCATCGGCGTCGACGCCATGGCCCTGGGAAACAATGAGCTCAAGGCCACGGCGGGAGTCGAATCCCAAAGCATTCTCGCGGACCTCATTCGCCACGCCAACTTCCCCGTACTCGCCGCCAACCTCACCGACCCCTCGGGCAAGCTTAAACACAAGCGCTACACAATCATCGAAAAAGGCGGCATCCGCATAGGCATTTTGGGCGTCACCTCCGATCGGAGTAAAACGTACCCCCAGTGCGCCGGCCTTGTCTTTTCCGAGCCCATCGAAACAGCCCGGAAGACCGTGGCGGAGATGAAGGGCAAATACGATTTTCTCATCGCCCTCACCCACATCGGCTACGCCTCGGACTGCCAGCTGGCCATCGCCATACCGGAAATCGACGTCATTGTGGGCGGCCACAGCCACACATGGTTGGACGTGCCCACCAAGTTCGTCTCCTCCAAACGGAAATACGCCCCCTGGGAAATCGGCGGCACCCTCTGCGTTCAGGACGGAGAGTTCGGCGTGAAGCTGGGACGGCTGGACCTCAACCTGAGAAGCGACACCACCGGACGGTACAGAATAACCTCATACAGCGGCAAACTCGTTCCGGTCATGAACGTGAAACCCGCAACCGACGTTGAGAAAATCTTGGAAAAATACGTGAAGTAATCCGTTCACGGAATAAGGCGCCCCTTGCGATAACGCGAGGGGCACCGTTGTTTATAATTTCATTCCCCGTAAAATTACCAACGCGTATTTGTCGGCGCTACGGACGTCGCCTAAACTTACCGCCTTAAACTCCCACGTACCGCCGGCTTCCAAGTCGGTTGTATTGTCTATGGCCTTGCCGACAAAGGCGTCGTCGTCATCATAAAAATTAAACTCAATCTCCGCGTAGGGATAATTCTCATTCGTGTTATTCTTAACCGCCCCCTCAATGTACGCGTACCCGAATTCGTCGATATACGCCTTGTGCTCATCAAGCGAAAGGTCCGGATTCGACGCTTCAACGTTGTCGCTCATAATCTTTCCTTTCTTCCCGCGTCACTTCAGATGTTCCGCGATAAATCTTATGCCCTTGGCAAGTCGTGGGCCCGGGCGGACGGAGGTGTCGGGGTTGACGGTGTAGACCTTGCCGGTTTTCACGGCTTTTGTGGCCCGCCACTGGGGACTGTTGAGCACCGCTTGGGTATCCTCTTTTCGGCAGGTGAAGATGACCTCCGGGTTCGCCGCAACGGTTTTCTCCCGGGACATTTTGCAAAAGCCCCTGCCCCCGCCGCAGACGTTCAGGGCGCCGCACATGCGGATGGTTTCGTCGGTGTAGGTGTCTCTGCCAGCCGCCCAAAGGGGGTTCAGCTGGACGATAAACAGCGCCCGTTTGCCGCTTTTCTTCGCCGCCTTCGCCTCTTTTACGGCTCTGTCCAAATCCGCCGCCGCCTTCTTCGCGGTGGCCGGATGGGAGGTGATTTTGCCTATGGTGAGCAGGTTCGCCTTAACGGAAGCGATGTCCGGGTCGCTGACGCAGAAAAGCTTCAGACCGAGTTTTTCCAGCCTGCCGATTGAGGACACGTTCAAATCCGTGTCCGCCAGCACCAAATCCGGCTTCAAGGACACTATTCGCTCGGTATTGAGTTTCACCGATCCCACGTGGGGTTTGGACTTTGTCTCCGCGGGATAGTCGGTGCCGTCGGAGACCCCCACCAAATACTTGCCGCAGCCCACGGCGCAGACGTTCTCCGCCAGCGCCGGAGTGAGGGTCACGATTCTCACCGGCTTCCTTTTGAAAACGACGGTCTTCCCCCGGGCGTCCTTTATCGAAAAGGGGTATGCCGAGGCGAAAACCGCCGTGATTAAAATCAAAACAACCGCGAGCAACGAAACTCTTCTCATTTTCCCGCAAGCCTCATAAGCTCTTTCACTTCCCGGGCCGTCAGCCGCCGGTATTTACCTTCCTCCACGCCCTCAAGGTCCAGACAGCCGAAGCGGATTCGCTTCAGGTCCACCACCGGGTTGCCCACAACCTCGAACATGCGCCGAACCTGCCGCTTTTTGCCCTCGTGAATGGTTATTTCCACGGTGCTCTCGTCGTTTTTCTGGGAGTAGCGCACCATGCGGGCGGTGGCGGGAGCGCTGACGCCGCCGTCGTAGCGGACGCCTTTGCAGAGGGAGTTCAGTTTGGTGGGGCTGACTCTGCCCTCAACCACGGCCAGGTACGTCTTGTCCACGCCGAAGGAGGGGTGGGTCATGAGGTGGGTAAAATCGCCGTCGTCGGTGAGGAGAATGAGGCCGGAGGTGTTCATATCCAGCCGCCCCACGGGGTAGAGGTACTTGCCGCCGGGGACAAGGTCCAGCACCGTGTGTTTGGCGTGGGGGTCCGAGCGGGTGCAGGCGTAGCCCGCGGGCTTGTTGAGGAGAATATATGTCTTTTTCTCCCCCGCGGTTTTCTTTATGGGTTTTCCGTTTACGCGGATATCGTCTTTTTCGTCGTCGGCTTTAGTCCCGAGGGTCGTAATCGTCTCGCCGTTCACGGTCACGGCTCCGGAAGTTATCAGACCCTCGCTTGCTCGGCGGGACGCCACGCCGGCCTCGGCCAAAATCTTTTGAAGTCGCTGAATCATGTCCGTTCCTCCCACGAGCGAAACCCGTCGGCGCGAAAACCGCGCCCGTACCTGACCCTTCTCTCTCTTCTTCTTTTTGCTCCGCTTATGATTGCCGCGATGAGCCACAGGACGATTACCGTTCCCGCCACTTTGCCGAAGTCAATCACAAAGAGCCAAAAAGCGGTGTAGCGGGAATCCTCCGCCGCGATCAAATCCTCGGCAGTCACCTGACGTCCGTCAACCCGAACGACCAAACTGCCCACCTTTGTCCCGGCCTTAACCGGAGTCTTTATCTTATCCGTCAGTTCCGTTTTCGCGGAAACCTCCGCCCCGGAACGCTTGGCCACACAGTTCACGTCCTTTTTCACCGTAATCGGCAGTTCCTCGCAGAGAGGCAGCTCCACGGAGTCGTAAACCTCCCCGGCGGTGGCCACGTGAACACGCTTGTAGTTGGTGAAGATGTAGTCCATCAGCACCGCCGTCTCCGCGTTGGCGTTTTCGCTCTTCAAAATGGCGGAAACCAAGCGCAGACCGTTCCGGGTAGCGGAACCCACATAGCAGTTGCCCGCCTGTTTGATGTAGCCGGACTTGACGCCGTCGGCGCCGGGGTATGTTTTCAGGAACTCCGACTTGGACTTAACCAGTATGTTGTCTTTGTTCACGGTCCGGCTCTCCAGCACCGCGGAGCGCATATTGATAACGTCGTTAAAGCGCTTTATTTTCATGCCGTAGCGGGCGATGATGCAGAGATCGTAGACGGAGGAGTGGTGGCCGGGAGCGTAGAGTCCGTTGGGGGTGACGAAGTGGGTGTCCACGCAGCCCAGCTTCTTGGCCTTATCGTTCATGAGCTTTACGAAGTCGGCCACGTTGCCGGATATGTGCTCCGCCGCCGCCACGCAGGTGTCGTTGGCGGAACGAATCATCATGGCCCGCAGCAAATCCTCCGAGGAAATCTTCTCGCCGGGCTGCAGATAGATGGAGGTGAAAGGAGTCTCCGAGGCGTTCTCGGAAGCGGTAATCATATCCTCCGGCTTCGTGTTCTCGATGAGGAGAATGGCGGTCATCATCTTTGTGGTGCTGGCGTTCTGCCGGGGAGTGTGGATGTTCTTACCGTAGAGAATCTGCCCGGTCTCCGCGTCCTCGATGATGGCCGAAGCCGCCGTCAGGGGCTCCAAAGTTGTGGCCGTGTAGTCCTCGCCGGTGAAATATTTGCCTTTGATGTCGGCAAAACAGACCGTGCTGAGGAGAACAAGGGCGATAAGAAGGTATTTTCTCATAATAAAGTTACGGTGTCCGGCTCCGGGGAGACGGTTTTCTTTATCTCGTCGATGTCCGGCAAATCGTCAACGGAGTTGAGGCCGAAATACTCCAAAAACTCCGGGGTGGTGGCGTACTGCATGGGCTTGCCGGGCGTGTTCCGTCTACCCGCCTCTTTGATGAGCCCTCTGTCCATGAGGGTCTTAACGGGACCGCCCACGGCCACGCCGCGGACAGCCTCCGCTTCCGGCACGGTGCAGGGCTGGCGGTAGGCGATGATTGCCAGAGTCTCAAAGGCCGCTCTGGAGAGTTTCTTGGACGCCGGCTGAAGTATCATGCGGCAGTATTCCTCGTACTCCGGAGCGGTGCAAAGGCGGTAACCCCCGGCGATTTGAGTCAGGGTTACGGAACCGCTCAGGCGGTTTTTCAAAGTCTCGAGGGCTTCCTCAATCTCCTTTTCCGGCGTGTCCAGCATACCGGAGAGCTCCGAGAGAGTCACCGGTTCCGTGGACACGAAAAGCATGGCTTCGAGAGCCTCGACCAGTTTGCCGTTTTTGTGAAGCCCGGGGGCTGTGATTTCTTCCGTCATTGTTTCTTCGTTATAACCATGGGCGAGAAAGAATGTTTCTGCCGAATCCTTATTTTCTGTCGTTTCAAAAGCTCAAGAAGAGCCAAAAATGTCATTACTACCTGTTCCCGGGTGCGGTCCTCGGCGAAGAGGTCCTCGAACATGAGTTTCTCCGACTCATCCACCAGCCGCATAATCTCCCGGATGCGTATTTTCATGCTGAGCCGGGCCCGCTTTATAACCGTCACTTCCGGCTCGTCCACGCCCTGAAGAATCTTGTTGAGGGCGTCGTAGAGGTCCGCCGCGGTGACATCCCCAAGCTCAATTTTGGGCCGCAGGTCTATATCCAGCTTCGCCGCGCCCCGGAAAAACAGCTTCGCCGTCTCCGCTTCCATGTCCTTAAACAGCTCCGCCGCGTTTTTGTACTTCTCGTACTCAAGGAGCCGCTCAACCAGCTTCTGCCGGGGGTCCTCCCCCTCCTCTTCCGAAGCGAGTTCCGGAATGGGCTTCGGCAGCAGCATCTTGGACTTAATCTCCATGAGGGTGGCCGCCATAATAAGCCACTCCGCGGCTATCTCAAGGTTGTAGACCTCCATCATGGTGAGGTAGTTCAGATACTTCTCCGTAATCTCCGCGATGGGAATGTCGAAGATGTCTATCTTCTCGTTGCGGATGAGGGTGATGAGCATATCCAGAGGCCCGTCGTAGACCTCCAACTTCACCGTCTTTACGTCGAAATCAAATTCCGTCTGCATCAGAACGTCATACCGCCGGTGAAAAGATTAAAGCAAAAGAGCATGGGAGGCGTGAGGATTGAGCTGATGATGCCCGGGAAAAAGAGCACCACGCCCAAAAGAATCAGCGTGCCGTAGCGCATGCAGAAATTGTTGTACCGCACCGCCTTGTCGTAGGGCAAGAGGGCTATCACAATCTTCGACCCGTCCAAGGGGGCCACCGGAATCAGGTTGAAAAAGGCCAAAACCAGGCTTATGAGGGTCATGATAACCAAAAAGTCCTTGCAGCCGGCGTTCAGATAGCGGCCGCAAAAACGCAGAATCGTACCCGTCAAAAGGGCTGTCAGCAAATTGGACAGGGGACCCCACACGGACACCCAGAAAGTGCCCGCCCGGGGATCGCGGAAGTTCCGGGAGTTCACCGGCACCGGCTTGCCCCAGCCGAAGCCGAAGCCCGTGAGGGTGGAGATTATCATCATAACGGTGCCCAGACGGTCAAGGTGGTCCGCGGGGTTAAGGGACACCCTGCCCGCCTTCTGCGCCGTGTCGTCGCCGCAGCAAAGGGCCGAGTAGGCGTGAGCGAACTCGTGGATGTCGATGCAGATAATCAGGGACACCAGTGTTAAAATTATGCCTGTGATGTCAAGGTGCATTGTTTACTTTACGTCCCACAAAACAAGGTCTTCAAGGGTCTGGCGTTTCACGTCAATCCGGGACTTGCCCCAGGACACGAACACCACCGCCGGCCGAGGGAGCCGGTTGTAGTTGCTGGCCATGGCGAAGTTGTAGGCGCCGGTGGTGAGCACCGCCAGAATGTCCCCCCGCTCCGCCTTCTGAAGATTAGTCTTGGGAATGAGGGTGTCCGTCTCGCAGTGCTTACCGGAGACGGTGTAGACGCAGTCCGCCGCCTCGTTCATCTTGTTGGCGATTTCGGCGGTGTACACGGCGTCGTAGAGACTGGGCCGGGGGTTGTCGGAGAGGCCGCCGTCAACGGAGAGATAGTACTTCCGTCCGGGCTCTTCCACCACCGGCACTTCCTTCACGGCGCCGACGGTGTAGAGAGTGGTGCCCGCCTCGCCGACTATGGATCTGCCGGGCTCCAGGAGAAGCGTGGGCATCTTTATTCCGGTTGCTTCCACGCCGGCCTTGACGCCGTCGCAGATGAGCTTCACGAACTCGCCCACCGACAGGGGATTGTCGCTCTCAACGTAGCGCACGCCCAGACCGCCGCCCATGTCCAGATGCTCAATCACCTTGCCGGTTTCGGCGGTGACGGTCTTTATGAACTCCGTCATAATGGGAGCCGCCTGCACGAAGGGAGTGGGCTCGAAAAGCTGACTGCCCACGTGGCAGTGGAGACCCAGAAGATTCAGAGAGTCGTGGGAGAGAACCGCCTTCACCGCTTTCATGGCGAGACCGATGTGGATGTTGAAACCGAACTTGGAGTCCTCCTGCCCGGTGCGGATAAGGGAGTGGGTGTGGGGGTCAACGCCGGGGTTTACCCGGAGCATAACGCCCTGAACTTTGCCCGCCTTGGCGGCTATGTCGGCCAGGTCCTCAATCTCGCCGAAGCTGTCGCAGACCACAAAGCCCACATTCTCCGCCACCGCCATCTCAAGCTCGAAACGGGACTTGTTGTTGCCGTGGAAGATAATCCTTTCCGAGGGGAACTCCGCAACCTTGGCGGTGTAGAGCTCGCCGGCGGAGGCCACGTCAAGATACATACCCTCCTCGTTCATCAGCTTGCACATACCCACGGTGCAGAAAGCCTTGGAAGCGTAGGCGGCGTGGGCTCGGCCGTAGTAGTTTGCCAGAGCCGACCGATACGCCCGACACTTGGCGATTATCTCCTCTTCGTCCATGACGTATAGGGGAGTGCCGTACTCCGCGGCGAGATCCGCGACGTCGCAGCCGCCAATCATGAGATGACCTTTATCGTTAATTTTCTGTGTTCCGAGAAGCATTTTTATTATCCTTTTCGAGAAGTTGGGCCGGTCTCCCGAACCCGAAATATAACAGTATATTATACCATAAAAGCCCCTTTCATTTCCACCGCCGGGGCTTTGTAAAATCGGGGGATTTCCGGTAATATATATATATAAATTATATAAAGGAGAAGATTATGGCATTCAATTTCAACGGAAGTTTCTCACTGAAGCTCAAGCCCATCGGCATTGACATGGTAAGAGAGGAAGTCAACGGGCTTCTCATCGAGGGTGAAAACATCGAAATGGCGTTCCAGACCATTCGCGACCAAGTTATCTTTACCGACAAGCGGATTATATCCATTGACGTTCAGGGTTTTACGGGCACACGGAAATCATACACCACAATGCCCTATTCCAAGATTCAGTATTTCTCAATCCAAACTCCCGGTTTCCTCGAACTCATACCGGATTCCGAATTATTCATCATGTTTTCTAACACATTCACCGCAAAGTTCGACTTTAAGGGCAATGTGGATATCGGAAAAATCGGTAGAATGATTTCGAAATACGTACTCGAATAGCGCACCGACGGCGCGGAGATTTAACCGCCTCCGACCGTTTTCCGGTCCCCACAACAAAACACACGCCGTATCAACCTTTCGGAATACAGCGTGTGTCTGTTTTTGTGTTATTATTATCCGAGCCGCTTATCCCACCTTACGTTCGCGGCATCACCGTTTGCGATGTCCGTGTACGTAACAGCGTGATTATGGGTGTCGGAACTTCCGACTCA
>JAGDDM010000059.1 GCA_017958015.1 Abditibacteriota bacterium
CGCCGCAGTCGGCTCTGCGGAAGGCCTGAATGAAGCCTCTTGTCTTGTCGTGGAACTGCCAAGCGCACCAAACGTCGTTGGCGGCGGAGTAGGGCGTAAGCGGATAATAGTCGCCGTAGTACATCTTGCTCAGCCGGCGCCACTCTCCGAGGAGTTTGCGGAAATTGTCGTAATCCAGGTCGTCCCGACGGGTGTCGGTGTTCTGGCTGATACCGATTGTCATGTTGCTTCTGAAGGTGTAGGTGTCCAGCTCGCGGCAGCCGGTGCCGGAGAAGGGGCACCACAGGGGCGCGCCGTAGGACTGGAGCTGGGTGTGCCTGGGGTCGAAGGCGGCGTCGGTGCGCCACATGGGCACGGACCGCTTCAGAGTGTCGATGTCGTTCCGTCTGCCGCCGCTGGCGCAGGAGTCAATCCGCAGACCCGGATTCCGCTCCAGCAAATCGTCCCAGAACTTAAGATAGCCCTGAACGTAGAAGTTTTCGGTGATGCCCTTTCTGCCCTCTTCGTCCTTGTTCCGCCAATACATAAGGGGCTCGATGTTGAAATCCTGACGGTAGAAGTCGATGCCCTCTTCCTTGATAACGGAGTCAACCTTGTCGGTAATCCACTGCCGGGCCTCCGGATTGCCGAGATTGAAAAGACATCTCGGACCCACAGGCTGACCCTGATTGATGATGCCCCGCTGGTCCTCTTTGGCGTCAATCACGAAGTCGTGGTGCTGCTCGTAAATCTCGGTGTGGGGCCAAACGTGTTCCGGCTCGAACCAGACCACGATGCCCTTACAGCCCCTCGCGACGGCGTAATCGTCGATGGCCTTAAGGCCGTTGGGGAACTTAACCTTGTCCGTGGCCCAGGTGCCGGCTATCCACCCGAGGCCTTCCCACATGGAGGGAGCGTACCAGCCGATGTCCATCCACCAGTAGTCAAGTTGAAAGCCCTTGTCCACGTAGTTGTCAATCATCATCTTCTGGTTCCGCTCATTGGCGCCGCTCATCTCGCCGTACTGCTGCGAGGAGGCGGCGGCGAACACGGGCTGGGGAAGTTTGCCCTTAATGAGAGGCATGTTGTGGGCCATCATCCAATGGCGCCAGGTGTTCTGACCGTCAATCCAGTCGCCGCCCTTGCGGTACTGAATAACCATTCGGGGGGTGCGGACCTTTTCGCCGGGCTTCAGGTAGAAATCCGTCTCCTGCTGGCCGAACCTGATGTTCAGCAGGGAGCCGGAGCCGTGGCTGAAGTCCGCCTGCCACTGACCGGACCAGCCGCCCACGATAACCATGCCCCGGTCGCCGAACTCCAGAGAGTAGCAGGGGGCGTTTCTGTCCGTGGGTCTGCCCATGTAGGGCTCGAAGGAAAGCTTCGTTCCGGGCTTCAACGTGTCGAAGGCCATCTCGAACTCGTGGGTCTCGTGGCGGAGAATGTAGTCCGAGGACTCACGGTTCGTTATGTTAATATCCAGAGCCTTCAGGTCGGTTATCCGCTCGGAGTCTTTCTTGCCCTCGTTAATGAGCCATAGGGTCCACTCCAAAGTGGGCGTGTCGGTGTAGCGGTTGTACTCGCACACAATCTTCATGCCGCTTTGGGAGTCCTTGTAGGTAATCTTGTGGGCGTAACCGCCCTTTATGTTCTTCTTCTCGATAACCCGGCGCTTGCCCGCCAAAAACTCATAGGAGGGCACGCCGCCGTAATTGAAGGAGAAGGGCAGATCCGGCACGGAGCCGGTGAAATACTCTTCGCCGAAATACTCCGCGGTTTCGAAGTCCTCCCCCAGGGCGAGAATCGGCGCGGCGCAGGCTATGAGCGCCAAAACAATCAAAAGATTTTTCATGGTGTTTCCTTTCGTCAAGGGTATTTAATCTTATAATACCGGAAAATCCGCCCGCTTGCAAGAATAGCGAAAATGTTATAAAATATTTACAGAAGAGGGAACAGCGGCGCGCTTCGCACGCAATGATATGCCTCGCTACGCTCGCCATGATATGTTGCTTTCGCAACATGATATACCGCCATACGGCGGCATGATATGCGTCTTACGACGCATTCAGGTGTCGGCTTCGCCGACGATTATATAACCCACATTGCGGTGTCGATTTTATAAATTGTTGCCGTAGGCAACACCGCAATGCCGTGTTTACACGGCATATCATGTCACGCAGTGACATATCATGCGCAACGCGCATATCATGCCGTGAAACGGCATATCATTCGCGCCGTAAGGCGCGACCCCTAACCCCTATCACGGAGGATACGCAATGATAAAAAGATCTCAAGTCAAACAGATTCAGGCCAAAGTGGCGGAAAAGTTCGCCGCCGCCGGCATCGCCATCACCCCTGAGGAAGCGGCCAACATCGAAGTGGCCGAGTTCGGTCTGGGACAGGTGGAAACAATCGGACTCCAGCTGCTGGTCTACGTGAACAACGACCGCTACTGCGCCAAGGAAATGGTGCTCTTCCCGGGACAGAGCTGCCCGGAGCACATTCACCCCAGCGTCGACGGCAAGCCCGGCAAGCGGGAGACCTTCAGATGCAGACAGGGCGAGGTTTACCTC
>JAGDDM010000060.1 GCA_017958015.1 Abditibacteriota bacterium
GCATGAGGTCTTGCAAGAACGCTTTCGGTGAATGAAAATGATATTAAAAACAGCGAAACGCCCCTTTCGGTATCAAACCGAAAGGGGCTGTTTTTCTATTCTTCTCTCCTCAGTCCCGCGAGTATGAGGAGTTTTTTGACGATTCGCTTCAGGAGATTTTTCTCCCCGGCGGCGATGGGGCGGTAGGCGTCAACCACGGCCCGGAGTCCCTGTCGTTTCATGAGCACGGCGAAGTTGTCTCTGCCGGGTTTCTTTTCGCGGCATTCCGTGAGCATGGGGTTTCCCCGGAGGATGTCGTCATACTCCGCCCGTTTCAGGAGCATGTTTTCGCCGCATTCGGCGAGGAACCGGGCGCCCTTGTGGGTGTGGACCATGACGGCGGAGGTGCCGCCCTTGTTGTAATACTCGGCGTTTTTATCCGCTTCCCAGAAGTCGCCGATTGTGATGTCGGAGCACTTGTTGTCGCCCTTGAAGGAGCACTTGTAGCAGCAGTCCCGGGCCAGCATGTCGAAGGCGAAACCGTAGTCGGTGTTGAAAAACTCGTTGACGTAGACCTCTCCGCTCTCGAACTTCGCCCGCAGATATGATGGCTGCCAGGCGCCGTTTCGTTTGTGGCGCACGTTAAAATCCACTATCTCGTGGCCGTTCTCCGACTTCAGGCGCCGCAGATACATCTTCGCCACCAAAGGCGACGTGGGGCCGTAGCAGATGAGATCCACGAGGGTGAGGTTGTCGTAGTCTTTCCCGAGGAAGGCCTTCATGGCGGCGACTTCGCAGGGCAGACCGATGAAGAGAACTTCCCGACCCTCGTCGAGTTTTTCCTTAACGTCGGAATAAATCAGCGCTTTTTCCGCCTGGATATACTTGGAGCTTCTGAAGCCCTTTATGTATCTCGGGTCGTCGGTGCAGACGAAGCGGGCCCGGGTGAAGTCCCGGTTGTAGATAACGCCGCAGATGCAGCCGCCCCGGGCGAGAACGCTCTCGTAGAACGCGGTGGCGGCGCCGCCGGAGGCGCTTCTTTTCAGTTTTTCCTCGTCGGTGATGTAGCCCGCGTAGCAGTTTACGTTGCGGTCCACGGTTTTGAGGCTGTCGATGTTCATCACCGGACAGACTTTGTCGCAGCGTCCGCAGTGCTTGCATGTTTCGCCGTTAATGACCGGCTCGAGGAATCCGTCCTCGTTGGGCTTCATCTCTATGGCGTTTACGGGGCAGATGTCGGCGCAGGCGCCGCACCCGCAGCATTTCACGCTTTCAACCAGCATAGGCGTTTCTCCGTGGTGATTTATTCATAATTCGATTATAACATACACCGATATTTTATTTCAAATCATAGGCGGCAAGGAGCCGTTTTTCCGCGTCGTCGAGAACCGATTCATTTGAAGTATATAACACGGCGATGACTTCGCCGGCTTTCACCTCATCCCCCAGCTTTTTGGCGGCGGTGATACCCGCCAAGGGGTCTATCTCGTCCTCTTTGCGGAGCCGTCCGGCCCCCAACATTCCGGCGGTCATGCCCACTTCCGCCGCGTTGACGGCGGCTATCGTCCCGGATTTCGGGGCTTTCACTTCCCTGACGAAAGGAGCGTTCCTGTTGGGGTCGTCGATTGAGGAAAGGTCTCCGCCCTGAGCGGTTACGATTTTCCCGAAGTATTCGAGGGCCTTTCCGGAGGCAAGGATTTCCGCTGCGTCCGCCTTTATATCCGCCGCGTCGATAATCTTTTGGGCTATCTCCAGACACAAATCCGTCAGGTCCCGGGGACCGCGGCCCCGGAGAGTCTCCAAGGCTTCCCGAACCTCAAGGAGATTGCCCACGGCATAGCCCAGCACGTCGTCCATGGAGCCGAAAACCGTGTCCACCCGCCTGCCGAAACTTTCGCCTATCTTTATGAGCCGCCTCGAAAGCTCCTCCGCCTCGGCCATTGTTTTCATGAAAGCGCCGCTGCCTACCTTTATATCTATAACGATGACGTCGGCGCCGCAGGCGATTTTTTTGCTCATGATGCTGGAGGCGATCAGGGGAATGCTCTCCACCGTGGCGGTGACGTCCCGCAGGGCGTATATTTTTTTGTCCGCCGGGGCGATGTCTCCCGTGGCGCCTATCATGACGGCGTTGAGGGTCCTCAGTTGGCGGTGGATTTCCTCCTCGGTCAGGGCGGTGCGGTAGCCCTTTATTGACTGAAGCTTGTCGATGGTGCCCCCGGTGAACCCCAGACCTCTGCCGCTCATTTTCACGGTTTTCACTCCCGCGGCGGCGAGAATGGGGACGAGAACCAAAGTTGTTTTGTCGCCTACGCCGCCGGTGCTGTGCTTGTCCGCTTTTATGCCCTCTATCTCCGAGAAGTCCAAAATGTCCCCGGAGTTTACCATGGCTTCCGTCATTGCGGCGGTCTCCTCGTCGTTCATGCCGTTCAGGTAGACGGCCATGAGGAAAGAGGCCATCTGGTAGTCCGGAAGAAGACCGTCGGTGTAGGAGTCCACCAGGAATCGGATTTCCTCGGCGGTGAGTTGTTTTTTGTCGCGCTTTTTCGCGATTATATCGGTGGGAATATATGTTTTCATAAAAAGATTATATGATGTTTTCGTTTTTTACGCAAATTCATCGGATATCGGATTGACAAAAATCCGAAAATCGGTTATTATGCAAGTAACTGTCTTTATCGGATACAGCGAAATGATTCCAAGGAGGGAGAAACGTATATGAAGAAAACGTTTTTTTCCGTTGCGATTGTTTCGGTATTGGCTTTAGCCGCCACCGCCGCTATGGCCGTTCCGAAACTCTACATTAACGAGCTTCAGAGCTCCAACAAGACCACCGTTCGGGACAACAACGGCAATTACAGTGACTGGATTGAGCTTTACAACGATGAGAGCTCCGCCGTAAACCTGGAGGGCTGGGGCCTTTCGGACAATCCCGCCAATCCCTACAAGTTCACCTTCGGCGCGGGAGTCACCATTCCCGCCAAGGGCTTCCTGCTTGTGTATGCTTCCGACACGGAAGTTACCACCGGTCCCTATCTCCACGCCCCCTACGGTATCAAGTCCGCCGGCGAACCGGTGGTTCTCACCATGCCCGACGGTACCACGGTGGACAGCTGGGAAGCGGTTCAGATCGACGAGGATATGTCCTACGGCCGGAAGCCCAACGGCTCAACGACTCTGGGCTTCTTCGACGCTCCCACACCCGGCGCCACCAACAACAACTCACAGCAGTACGCCGGTAAGCTGAAAACCCCTCTCTTCCTTAAGAGCAGAGGTTTCTACACCGCGGGATTCAATCTCACACTGATGAACACCACCTCCGGCTCCACCATCCGCTACACCTTGGACGGCAGCGAGCCCACGGAGTCTTCCGCGGTTTATTCCGGCCCCATCGCCATCAGCGCGCCCTCGAACGCCGACGACGTGAAGATGACGGTTGTTCGGGTGAAGGTCTTTAAGGACGGCTATCTGCCCAGTCCCATTATGACCCACAGCTACCTGGTGGGCAGCGGAGTTTTCTCCAGATACAACATTCCGGTTGTGTCCCTCAGTACCGACATCGACAACATCACCGGCCCCAACGGTATATACACCAACTACAACAACAAGGGCGCCGAGTGGGAAAAGCCCGCCAACGTTGAGCTCTTCGAGAAGGACGGCAAAGCGGGATTCGCCTGCGAAGTGGGCATCCGCATCCACGGCGGTTGGACGAGACACCTGGGTCAGAAGTCCATCAGACTTTACGCCGACCACCAGAGAGGTCCCGGCAGCTTCGACTACAAGGTGTTCCCGGACAGCGACATCACCGACTACCGCCGTCTCATTCTCCGCAACCACGGCAACGACAACGAAGGCTTCGGCTACTACTACACCAACCGCTACACCCTCATGAAGGACGGTCTTATGCAGGGTCTGGTTAAGGACCTGAATGTGGAAACCCAGAACTGGCGGAACGCGGTTGTGTTCGTTGACGGCGAGTATTGGGGCATCTTCGGCATCCACGAGCGGGAAGACGCGGAGTGGATTTACAACCACCATCCGGAACTTGACCGTGAGGACATCGACATGGTTCAGCAGGACACCTCCACCCTTGACGTGGGCGAGGGCGACACCGTTGAGCTCATGAGATACCGTGATTTCATCAACAACAACGACCTCAGAGAGCCCGGCAACGCGGCCCGGTTCAAGGAGATGGTGGATATCGACAGTTTCCTGACCTACTACGTCACCCAGCTCTACGCCGGCAACACCGACTGGCCGGGCAACAACATCCGCTATTGGCGGCCCAGAACCGAGGACGGCAAGTGGAGATGGGCTCTGGCGGATATGGACTTCAGCTTCGGCCTGGTTGAGCAGTACAACTACGATTCCATAGCCTACACCACCACCCGCGGCGGCACCTGGCCCAACCCGGATTACAACAACGTGACCTTCGGCTCCCTCATGAGAGATCCGGAGCTGAGACAGGGTTTGATTATCCGCCTGGCGGATATGCTGAACACGACCTTCGCTCCCGCCCGGGTGCAGGGCAGAATCGACACCTACGCGGCGGAGATCGAGCCCGAAGTGGAACGGCATTTCGCCCGCTGGCGGGGCACCAGTCCCTACGGCTCCAATCCCACCAAGGCCAAATGGAGACAGAACGTGAACGACATGAAGATTTTCGCCGGCAAGCGCCCGGACTATCTCCGGAGCGAGGCCTGCCGCTTCTTCACTCTTTCCGGCACCTCCAACGTGACCCTTAACGTCTCGAACGCCGCGGCGGGTTGCATCAAGATTAACACCGTGACCCCCGACACCTACCCCTGGACCGGCAAGTACTTCAACGAGATTCCGATTACCCTCACCGCCGTACCCAACGACGGATACCGCTTCGTGAGATGGGAAGGCGTGAACATAAACGGAGTCACCGGCACATTCACTCCCTTTGAGGCGGACGCGAACATTACCGCCGTATTCGAGGTGATACAATGAGACAGATCAGATATATACTTATCCTGACGGCACTGTTGGCGGCGGCGGTTTCATCCGCTTACGCCACCACCACCGGCGCGGCCAAGAAGCTGGCCAATAACGGCATGGCGGCTCTCACTGCGGTCTGCGTCACCTACGTGGGCGACGGATTCTTCTACGTGCAGGACGTTGACACTTACGGCGGCATCAAGATTGTCAAAGAGGACGCCGAAGTGGCTCTGGGCGAAAAGTATTACATCCGGGGCAGAATAAACACGGACGCCTCCGGCGAGAGATACATCACCCCCTCCATCATGAACAAAATGGAGGACACGTTCCTCGTCTCACCCATCGCCATGAGCACCGGCGCCATGGGCGGCACCGACTTCTTCTACAACGCTTCCACCGGCGCCGGACAGATAGGCGTCGAAGGCGGCAGAGGCGCCAACAACATCGGTACCTACATCAAAATCTACGGCAGCGTCACCTACGCCGACCCCAACGGCGAGTTCATCTATCTCTACGACGGCGCCGACGTCTACGACGGCAACACCTTCGGTGAAGCCGGAGCCAAGGGCGTCAAGGTGTTTCTCGGCGCCGAAAAAGCCCCGCTGGAGAGATCTTTCTACAGCGCCTACGGCATTTCCACCGTTCGCATGGAGAACGGCAAGCGCATAAGAGCCCTCCTCAACAGAGGCGTGGACCGCCAGTCAGAGTGGACTCCCATTGAGGACATGGATCTGGTCAAGGTTACCGGCGGCGTGTTCCTTATGGGCAACAGCGGTGTGGGCGACGACGAGCGCTTCGGCTATCCCAGAGAATATCCTCAGCATCCGGTTTACGTTCCGGACTTCTACATCGGCAAAACCGAGGTAACCCGCAAACAGTTTAACGAGTTCGTCTCCTTCGGCGGATATTACAGACCCCAGTACTGGTCTGCGGACGGCTGGAAGTGGAGAATGGCCACAAACCGCACCTATCCCAGCTACCGCAACGCCAATCAGGACTTCGGTCTGCCCTCCGGCAGCTTCGGATTTACCCAGAACGACGACAGTCCCGTAATCGGCGTTACCTACTACGAGGCTGAAGCCTATTGCAACTGGGCCGGCGGACATCTGCCCACGGAAGCCCAGTGGGAGAAAGCGGCCCGCTGGACCGGCTCCTCCTCCAACGTTTATCCTTGGGGCAACGCCTTCGCCAAGGGCAAAGCCAACGACTGGTTCGACACCGCCGTTGTGGGTTGGAAAACAAGACCCGTGGCCAAGCCCGCGGAAGTTAAGATATGCGACACCTTGGAGACCGCGGGACAGGTTCTCGTGGATATCGATGCCAAGAACTACGACGGCGGCAACACCTGGGTGAACCGCGGCGCCAACACCATCGGCAACTTCACCAAGCGGGGCAACCCGGTTCTGGGAGATGTGGCCGGTGTCAGATGCGTCACCTTCAACGGCGGCGACGACGCCTACCTGGGTCCCGTATCCCCGGACTCCATCTGCGGCAGAGGCCCCTGCTCCATCGAGGTTTGGGCCTTCAACCCCTCCTACTCCGACGAGGAAACCATCCTTTCCTGGGCGAAGAGAGGCGGTCCGGAAGCCACGACCAGAACTTTCAACTTCGGCAGCAACCCCAACTACGGCGCCTTCGGCCACTGGGCCAACGACCTGGGTTGGAGCGGCAATCCGCCCACTTCCACCTGGAGATATTTGGTTTACACATACGACGGCAACACCGCCAAGATTTACGACAACGGCCTTCTGAAGACCCAGAAGACAATCGCCCTGAACACCTATAAGGGTTACAGAATCAATCTGGCTATTCAGAACGACGCCAACGGCGTGCCCAACACACATCCCGGCACACTGTCCATCGCCGCGGCCCGCATTCACACCGGCGTTCTCACCGCCGCTCAGATTGAGAACAACTTCTTCGTGGACGCCGCCGCCATGGGCGC
>JAGDDM010000061.1 GCA_017958015.1 Abditibacteriota bacterium
ACTGAAAATCCGCGTGTCGCCAGTTCAACTCTGGCCCTCGGCACCAATTTTATGTATTTTATAAAAAATACTTTGCCTTGGTTTCGGATTAACTTGTACTACCGAAAATTCGGCATCACCCGTTCAATTCCGGACCTCGGCACCAAATTTATGTGGTAGTTGTGGTGTTTTAATATCACAGCCGAACAAGCCGATGTAGCTCAGTTGGTAGAGCAGGGCTTTCGTAAAGCTCAGGTCATGGGTTCGAGTCCCTTCATCGGCTCCATTTTTTTGCCTCACGGAGGTTTTTTCCATGTTTTCCGACAAAGTAACAAAAGTAGCCATACCCGTGGCGGGCAAAGGCACCCGCATGAGACCCCTCACCAAGGCCGTTCCCAAGGAGCTCATAGCCCTGGGTAAGAAGCCGGTTCTGGAGCATATTCTGGACGAGTGCATCGAGTCCGGCCTCACCGACGTGCTCCTCATCACCGCCGAGGGCAAGGACGCCATCCGCAACCACTTCGGCGACGAGTATAACGGCGCCAAGATTTCCTACACTTTCCAGAAGGAACAGAGCGGTCTCGCCAACGCCATTTACTGCGCGAAGGACTTCGCCGAGGGTCAGCCCTTCGCGGTGGCTCTGGGCGACTGCTTCGTGGAAAGCGACGGCGACAGAGCCTTCAAGCGCATGATTGACGAATACGCCGCCTATCCCGCGGACTGCATGCTCATGGTGGAGGAAAAGCCCCGGGAAGAGCTGGGCCGCTTCGGCGTGGTGAAGCCCAAAGACGGCCTCGGGGACCCCTTCGAGGTTGACGGGCTGGTTGAAAAACCGAACCCGGCGGAAGCCCCCTCCCCCTACATCATCTCCGGAAGATACATCTTCGCCCCCACCATCTTCGACTACATCGAAAAGACACCGAGGGGCGCCGGCGGCGAGTACCAAATCGCCGATTCCATGAGCCTCATGATGGCCGACGGCGGCAGAGTTTGGTGCACTCCCCTGGGGGATGGCGACATCCTCAAGGACGTGGGCACCTTCGAGAGCTACTTCGAGGCCTTCGCCGCGGAGATAGAGAAGTACAGAAACGCAAAATAATATATCACTTTAATACCCCACCGCTTTGAAAAAGGCGGTGGGGCTTTTTTGTGGCAGCAGAGATTCGCGAAAAAAAACTCGGACATCCTTTCGGATGCCCGAGTTTGATATTACGAGATTACTTGCAGACCTTACCGGTGAGCTTTTCTCTCTTGTCGTAGGTGGTGTGGAGGAGCTTGTGGGCCATATGACCGTTAACTTCTCCGAGGTAGTTGGCGTAGAGTTCCTTGATGTAAGGATTGTCTTCCGCGTTGTGAACCACCTGAGAGCTGTCGTTGTTGTAGATCTCTTTCATTCTCTTGAAGCGGGTGTCCATATCGTTGGGCAGGAGCTGTCCGGCGCCGCCTACGCAGCCGCCCGGGCAGGACATGACTTCCACGATGTTGTAATCCGCTTCGCCGGATTTAATCTTCTCAAGGAGAGCTCTGGTGTTGGCCAGACCGTTGACAACGGCCAGCTTGACGAAGGTGTCCTTGTAGGGGAGAACCAGTTCCTTGACGCCCTCGAAGCCTCTGACTTCCTTGAACTCGACGGACTTGGTAGCGGCGTCGGGAGAACCGGCGTGGGTAGCCATTCTGAGAACGGCCTCGGCAACGCCGCCGGTGGTTCCGTAGATAACGCCCGCGCCGGACTTGAAGCCGAAGGGCATATCGCAGGACTCGGGAGCGAGAGCCTTGAAGTTGACACCGGTCATCTTAATCATCTTAACCAGTTCCTGAGTGGTGAGAACGTAGTCGTTGTCCTTGAAGCCGTCGGTGGTCATTTCGGGTCTGTTGACCTCGAACTTCTTGGCGGTACAAGGCATAACGGTTACGACCACCAGGTCCTTGTTCTCAACGCCCAGTTCCTTGGGCAGATAGTTGCGGGCGAGAGCGCCGAACATACCCATCGGGGACTTGCAGGTGGAGAGGTTGGGGATGAACTCGGGATAGAACTGCTCGCAGAACTTGACCCAAGCCGGGCAGCAAGAGGTGAACTGCGGGAGCACGCCGCCCTTTTCCACTCTGGTGAGGAACTCGGTGGCTTCCTCGACGGTGGTAAGGTCAGCGGTGAAGCAGGTATCGTAAACCTTGTCGAAACCGATTCTTCTCATGGCCGCGATAGCCTTGTTGAGGGCCATCTCGGAGTTCTCTTCACCGAAAGCTTCGCCGACGGAAGCGCGGACGGCGGGAGCCACGTGGACGATAACGGTCTTGGACGGATCGTGGATAGCGTCGAAGACGTTCTGAACGTCGCTCTTAACGGTGAGGGCGCCGGTGGGGCAGCAAGTGGAGCACTGGCCGCAGTAGACGCACTCGACATCCATGAGGTCCTTGTTGAAGGCGGGGGCCACCCGGACGGTGGAGCCTCTGCCCACGAAGTCCAGAACGCCGATGCCCTGGATTTCCTTGCACATTCTCACGCAGTCGCCGCAGAGGATGCACTTGTTGGGGTCGCGAACCAGGGAGAAGGAAGACTCGTCCACGGGAACCACGGGCTTGGTGTTGGGGAATCTGAATCCGTCAACGCCCAAGTTCTCCGCCAGCTCCTGCAGGCGGCAGTTGGTGCTCATGGTACAGGTCTGGCAGTTGCCGTTATGTACGGAGAGAAGGAGCTCAAGAGCGGTTTTTCTGATCTTGATGGTCTTCTCGGTGTTTACCTTAATGGACATGCCCGGTTCCGGAGGAGTGGAACAGGTGGGAAGAAGTCCTCTGCCCTCAACCTCGCAGATACACATGCGGCAGGCGCCGTAAACGGAAAGATTGGAATGGTAGCAGAAAGTCGGGAGCTCGATACCGGACTTGCGGATTACTTCAAGAAGGTTTTTCTCGCCCTCAAGAGGAACCTGAATCCCGTCTACCGTAATGAAATTGTTACTCACGTGATTAACCTCCTTAGAACTTCACCGCGCCGAACTTGCAGGTATCGGCACAGGCGCCGCACTTGATACACTTGGAAGCGTCGATGGTGTACGGCGATTTGACTTCACCGGAAATGGCATTGACCGGGCACTTCTTGGCGCACATACCGCAGCCTTTGCACTTTTCGGGATCGATGGAGTAGGTCTTGAAAGTGTCGCACTGACCGGCGGGGCACTTCTTGTCCACGATGTGGGCGACGTACTCGTCTCTGAAGTACTTGAGCGTGGAGAGAACCGGGTTGGGAGCGGTCTTACCCAGGCCGCAGAGAGAACCGTCTCTCACGGTGAGGGCCAGATCCTCGAGAACGTCCAGATCCTTCAGCTCGCCTTCGCCGGCGAGAATCTTGTCGAGAATCTCGAGCATTCTCTTTGTTCCCTCGCGGCAGAGAACGCACTTGCCGCAGGATTCGCTCTGGGTGAAGCCCATGAAGAAGCGGGCAACCTTAACCATACAGGTGCTCTCGTCGAGAACAACGAGACCGCCGGAACCGACCATAGCGCCGACTTTCTTCAGCGCGTCGTAGTCCAGCTGAACATCGAGATGATCCTTGGTGAGACAGGCGCCGGAAGGTCCGCCGATCTGGACGGCCTTGAACTCCTTGCCCGCGTTGCGGGTACCGCCGCCGATGTCGTAGACGACTTTCTTGATGGTGGTGCCCATGGGAATCTCGATGAGACCGGTGTTGACGACTTCGCCGGTGACGGAGAAGGTCTTGGTACCCGGGGAGGTCTCGGTACCGTAGCTTCTGAACCAAGCGGCACCGTTTCTGATGATATTGGGAACGTTGGCGTAAGTCTCAACGTTGTTGATAAGGGTGGGTTTGCCCCAGAGACCGCTGTTGGCGGGGAACGGAGGCTTGGGAGAAGGCATACCTCTCTGACCCTCGATGGAGTGGATGAGAGCGGTTTCCTCGCCGCACACGAAAGCGCCGGCGCCCTCTTTGATGTGAATCTCGAAGTTGAAGTCGGAACCCATTATGTTCTTGCCCAGAAGTCCGCACTCCTCGCACTGAGCGATAGCTCTGCGGAGGGACTTGATGGCTCTCGGGTACTCGGCTCTGACGTAGATGTAACCTTCGTCGGCGCCCACGGCGTAACCGGCGATGATCATACCTTCCAGAAGAGCGTGGGCGTAGCCTTCCATAACGGCGCCGTCCATGAACGCGCCGGGGTCGCCCTCGTCGCCGTTACATACGACGTACTTCTTCTCGCCCTTGGCCATTTCGGTGAACATCCACTTGCGGCCGGTGGGGAATCCGCCGCCGCCTCTGCCCCGGAGACCGGAGTCCAGAACTTCCTTGCACACGTCCTTGCGGTCGGTGCCGAGGATCTTGGCTATACCCTGATAGCCGTCCTGGCCGATGTACTCTTCCAGGGAGCGGGAGTCGATAACGCCGCAGCCGGTCATAAGGTTCGGCTTCTGGTTGGCGTAGAAGGGAATCTCGTTCTTGGTGACGTAGGCCTTACCGGTTTTGGGATCCTTGAAGAGGAGTCTTTCGACAATCTTCTCGTCCTTAACGGTGGTGTCGATAATCTCGTCCACGTCGTCGGGAGTGACCTTTACGTAGAAGTAGGTCTTGTCGCCGAAAACCACGTGGAGCAGCGGACCGTACTGGCAGAGACCCTGGCAGCCGGTGGAGGAGAGAGCGACGCTCTTCTCGTCGAAGACTTCAACCTTGAAGTCAACGCCCTTGGCGGCCAGCTTTTCCTCGAACGCTTTGTAAACGTCGTCGGCACCGCTGGCGGCGCAGCCGTTGCCGCAGCAGAGAAGGAGTCTTACTCTTTCGGCCTTCAGAGCCGCGGTGACTTTGGCCTTGATGTTGTTGAGGTCCTGAACGGACGTAATCTTACCTATGGACATTGCGTTTCCTCCCTATTCCAACTCGTCGATGGCAGCGACCATCTTGGTCGGGTTCATGGTTCCGTAGACCTTATCGTTGATGATAACCGCGGGAGCAAGGCTGCAAGCGCCCAAACAGCTGACGGTCTCAAGAGTGTACATCATGTCGGAAGTGGTTCCGGACTGAGCCTCAAGGCCGATTCTGTTGCGAATGGCGTCGATAATCGTCTTGTTGCCGCGAACGTGGCAAGCGGTACCGTTACATACCTTGATGATGTACTTGCCCTTCGGGTCGAGAGAGAACTGCGCGTAGAAGGTGGCAACGCCGAAAACGGTTGCCGGGGAGATACCGAGCTTCTCCGCGATCAAAGCCATTGCTTCTTCGGGAAGGTAGCGGTATTCGTCCTGGACTTTCTGGAGAATGGGGATGAGGCAGTTTTCCTTGGTTCCGCACTCGGAGATGATCTCCTTGACGCGGGTAAGGTCGATGCCGCAGCAGCATCCGCACTTTCCGTCATTTGTTTGTGTCAATGTTTTTACCCCCGTAAAATATAACTGAACACTTTATTGATATTTCGCGACGCACGCACACGAAAAAACGCGTAACGTATCCGTCACGGCTACATTGTACCACTTAACGCCGAAAACGTCAAGTTCGAAATCGAAGGTTTTGGGGATTGGGAGTCGGGAGTCGGCCGCCGCGCTTTGCGACCGGGCTGTTTCCTGTTCCCTTTTCCCCGTTCCTTCGTATAAAATCAGGCTTTTTCTCCTCTGCCGGTCATGGCAAAATAGGAGTCGTAGGCGCCCAAATCGATAAATCCGTGGCCGGAGAGGCAGAAGAGAATGGTTTCTTCCTTGCCCTCTTCCTTGGCCCGCTTGGCCTCGTTGATGGCCTCGCAGATGGCGTGGGCGGATTCCGGGGCGGGAACGATGCCCTCGGTGCGGGCGAACATTTCCGCGGCGGCGAAAACGTCGATGCTCTTCAGAGCCACCGCGTCTATCATGTTCTCGTTCACCAGCTCGCTGATAATCGGGGACATGCCGTGGTAGCGGAGTCCTCCGGCGTAATCCGGCGGCGGAACGAAGTCGCTGCCCAGGGAGTACATCTTCATCATGGGCGTAAGCTTGGCGGTGTCGCCGAAGTCGTACTTATACTCGCCCTCGGTGATTGTGGGGCAAACGGCCGGCTCAACGGCGGTGAAGCGGATGTTCTTTCCGGCGAACTTGTCCGCCATGAAGGGCATGGCTATTCCGCCGAAGTTGGAGCCGCCGCCCACGCAGGCGATAACCACGTCCGGGTAGTCGCCGGCCAGCTCAAGCTGCTTCTTGGCCTCCAAACCTATAACGGTCTGATGCAGAACGACGTGGTTCAACACGCTGCCCAGAGCGTACTTCACATCCTTGTGGGCCAGAGTGTCTTCCATGGCTTCGCCGATGGCCATGCCGAGGCTGCCCTCGCAGGCGGGGTCCTTCTCCAAAATCTTTCTGCCGAACTCGGTTCTGTCGCTGGGAGAGGGATAAATCTCCGCGCCGTAGAGGTGCACCAGAGACCGTCTGTAAGGTTTCTGCTTGTAGCTGCAGCGAACCATGTAGACGGTGCAGTCGATGCCGTAGGCGGCGCAGGCCATGGAAATGGCGGAGCCCCACTGTCCGGCGCCGGTTTCGGTGGCGATTCGCTTGGTGCCCTCTTTGTGGTTGTAGTAGGCCTGAGCCACGGCGGTGTTCACCTTGTGGGAGCCCACCGGGGACGCGCCCTCGTACTTGTAGTAAATCTTGGCGGGTGTGCCCAAAGCCTGCTCCAGGAAGGTGGCTCTGCACAGGGGAGCCGGCCGCCACATGGCCAGCTTGCTCCGCACCTCGTCGGGGATGTCAATCCACCGCTCGGTGCTCATTTCCTGCTCGATAACCGCTTCCGGGAACACCTCCGCCAACTCCTCCGGCTTGCAGGGCTTGCCGGTGGCGGGACTCAGGGGCGGCATGGGATTCTTGAGATCCGCGCACACGTTGTACCACTGAGTCGGTATTTCCGTCTGACTGAGATTGAACTGTCTCTGTCTCATAAGGTTCTCCTTTCGAGAGATTAAAATAAAAGCCCCACCGACGTTTATCGGTAAGGCTTTTGAGTACTTATTTCATCGAGTCTCAGAAGATGTAAGCAACGAGGAAGCTCACAACCATGAAGCCGATGGCGGCCCACTTGGTTATCTCGTCAAGCTTCTCTTCCATGCCGGGCTTGCCCTGGAAAGCGGACTCCGTCTTTCCGGTGATGGCGCCGCCCAAACCTTCCTGCTTGGAGGCCTGGGTCATAACGATGCCGATGAGACCCAGAGCGAAAATAATCTGTAAAAATACGAAAAATCCGTGCATTGTATATTCCTTTAATCGGCGGCATTGCCGCAAAATGATATGATATTATACCGCTTTTATGCCCATAAGTCAAGGGGCTGTCGGTTTTTTCCGGATTTATTTTATAACATCCGTGCCCATGTAGGGTCTCAGGACCTCGGGAACAACCACGGAGCCGTCGGGCTGCTGATAGTTCTCGATAAGGGACACAACCAGTCTCGGAAGAGCCACGCCGGAACCGTTCAGGGTGTGGATAAACTCCGGCTTGGCGCCCTGGGCGGGTCTGAAGCGGATGTTGGCTCTGCGGGCCTGGAAATCCTCGAAGTTGGAGCAACTGGAAACCTCGAGCCACTTGCCCACCGCCGGGGCCCAAATCTCAAGGTCGTAGCACTTGGCGGCGGAGAAGCCGATGTCGCCGGTGCAGAGGGAAAGGACTCTGTAAGGAATTCCCAATCTCTTCAGCACGTCCTCGGCGTTTCCGAGAAGGGTCTCATGCTCCTCGTAAGAGGTCTCCGGGCGGACGAACTTCACCATCTCAACCTTGTCGAACTGGTGAACCCGCAGCAGGCCTCTGGTGTCCTTGCCGGCGGAACCCGCTTCCCGTCTGAAGCAGGCGGTGTAGGCGGTGTGGTAGATGGGGAGCATGTCCGCGTCCAAAATCTCGTCCATGTACATATTCGTAACCGGCACTTCCGCGGTGGGGTCAAGGAACAAATCGTCGCCCTTGTCCGCGTGGTACATGTCCTCCTCGAACTTGGGGAGCTGGCCTGTGCCGGTCATGGCTTTGCGGTTGATGAGGTACGGTGGGAAAACTTCGGTATAGCCGTGCTCGGAGGTGTGGAGATCCAGCATCCAGTTGAAAAGAGCTCTCTCCAACTTGGCGCCCAGACCCTTGTAGAGGATAAATCCGCTGCCGGAAATCTTGGAGCCCCGCTCGAAGTCGATTATATCCAGCTTCGCCGCAATGTCCCAGTGGCAGGCGGGCTCGAAATCGAACTCCCGCTTCTCGCCCTCGTAGCGGAGAACAACGTTGTCCTCCTCGCCCTTGCCCACGGGTGTGGTATCAGAGGGAATGTTGGGGATATTGTAGACGACGGCCTTCAGCTTCTCGTCTATCTCCGCCACTTCGCCGTCCAGCTTCTTAATCTCCGCGGAAACTTCCCGCATTTCCTTAATCTTGTCGTCGGCGTTCTCTTTTGCCTTCTTCATCTTGGCGATTTCGTCGGAGACGGCGTTCCGCTCCGCTTTCAGAGACTCGCTCTTGGTGAGGACGGCTCTGCGCTTGGCGTCAAGCTCGATAAAGTCCTCCAGAAGAGATACGGGCGCGTTTCTGTTTATGAGAGCCTGTCGCACCTTGTCCGGCTCGGTTCTTATAAGTTTCGGGTCAAGCATGATAAATACTCCGTAACGTAATAATTATACCTTTATTTTACTTATCTTCGTCGTCTCTGTCAAATACGGGGCGCACGTTCCGCTCCCAAAAGACACCGCCTTCGTAGCCCTGAACGGTCGCGCTTTCGTCGGCGTTCTCCAGCCGCTTCTGGGCCCAAACGCAATATTGGGGGTTCTTTTCCACGGCGATAAAACGTCTGTCCAGCTTTTTTGCAACCACCGCGGCGGTGCCGGAACCGACGAAGGGATCGAAAACCACATCACCGGGATTCGACGACGCAAGAATAATCTTGGCCGCCAGTTTCTCCGGCTTCTGGGTGGGATGGGCGGTGTTCTCCGGCATGGACCAATAGGGAACGCAAATATCGTCCCAGAGATTGGAGGGACAGGTGTCTCTGAACTTGCCGTCCTTTGTCTCCGTCCAGTCCTTGGGCACACCCTCTGACTTGTAGGGAGCCAAAACCCGCTTGCGAATCTTCACCGCGTCAAGGTTGAAGGTGTAGTCGTCGGAGACGGTGGCGAAATAGATATCCTCCATGCCGCTTTTCCAGTTTTTGGAGGCTCCCCTGCCCTTTTCCCGCTGCCAGGTTATGCGATTGCGGAGTTTGAAGTGCTTCGCCAGGACGATGGACACGATGGGACCGGATTTCCAGTCGCCGCAAACGTAGATTGAAGCGGTGGGCTTCAGAAGGGGCTTCACCGCCTTAATCCATCGCTCCGTGTACTTGGCGTAGTCGTCGGTACGCATACCGGAAAACTTCTCGCCGCCGAAGCTTTTGTCCATGTTGTAGGGAGGATCCGCCATAAGCAAATCCACGGACTCCGGAGGAAGCCGCTTGCAAACGTCGAACATGTCGCCGTAGATTATTTTGTTTTCCACCCTCTCCATGGAGGACTTCCGCTTCACGATGAGGCACCGATTAAGCAGTTTGCCCCCCTCCTCGAGGGGAATGTCGATTGTCTTATTTCTTGGGGATTTCATGATATCGAAAATCAGGTGTCAGGTGCCGGGTTTCAGGTGTCAGGGAATGTGCCGCCAAAGGCGGCGGATTCTACCAACCAACCTTGCAATGTCGGTTTTATAATCCGTTTTGCGACAGCAAAACACCGCCGCTGGCCCCTGACCCCTGGTCCCTGACCCCTAAAACGAACGGGGCTGCAACGGCAGCCCCGTTTCGATTCTACGGTTTATTCTTCATCTCCCATGTCGCCGATGTCGAAGGTTTCCAAATCATCCGCGTTGAAGTCGACGTCGCTGTCGCCGCCTTCGCCGTAGATGTCGTCGTCGAGACCCGCGTCCTCGGTGATATCGCCGCTTTCTTCCATGTCGCCCACGGCGAATCCCTCACCC
>JAGDDM010000062.1 GCA_017958015.1 Abditibacteriota bacterium
AATTTTTTTATGTTTAATCCCAAAAGATTTCACCGATCATTGTGTTGAAATCTCCACCGCAATCTGGGCATTTCATATCCGGTAGCTTATATCCGCTGATGTCATGACATTCCATTACATTTCCGCACTTCTTACATCTATGCTCATATTCTTTAACAAGAGTATATTCTTCTTTATCCAAATAAGAAGGCATACAGATTTCCGACAGTATCTCCGCTAACGATTTCTTGACTTTCGGTTTATAGAGCGATAAATCCGGTTCAACAACCCAATTTTTGCATTTCCCGCATACGTAAAGTTTGTTTTCGGCGTCTACGGTCATATCACATTTGAAAAGTTTTTCCCATTCTTTTCCGTATTTACCTTTTTGTATATCTCTTTTGATTTTTTTGCATGTTATGAAGTATTTTTTTCCTACACCGAGAAATATTTGATGTTCTTTTCCGCACTTTTTGCACGTGAACGAATATCCTTGTCCCATATCGGAACCCCCTTTCAAATCGGTATAATAATTTTATCACGGTTTGAGTATGCCCCGCAACAATATTGACATTAAAACTCTCGAACGTTAAAATTGAACTAACGAGTATTCACGGAGGCTCCCATGAAATCATTCCTTTTTATTATTCTTCTTTCCCTCGCGGTCGGCGGTGTGTCGGCGAAGAATGTCGTCCTCGAAAACGGGCGGCTGAGGTTTGTCTCCGACGGTGTGAGCGCCTCCCTCACGGACACAAAATCCGGCAGAGTTTACGGTGACGGCGACTACGTCTACGGCATGGAGGGCGGGTACACGCCCGTATCCGCCGAAAGCGGCCGCGCTTCCGCGGAGTTTGTGGGCGAAATCGGCGGCGTGAGAGTAACCCGGAAATACACTGTTCCCAAAAACGAAAAAGACGTGATTTTCGAGCAAATCACCATCGCCAACCCCACCGATAAGACCATCGACACCTCGAAGTTCCGCTGCGGCTTCACAAAAACGGTGACATCCGGCACCTCCCGGATATGCGACATCCCCTTCCGCCGCCACAACGAAACCGGCGCCATAAACGATTTTTCCGTTAATGATATCTACGAGCGGCAGAACTACTTCACTCCCCGCAGAAGCCCCTTCTATGATTCCCGGCCCACATCACAGTGGGGCGCGGAAGGCTGGGCCTGGTACGACGGCGACAACGTGCTTGTGATGTCCAAATACAATCAAACCGCCATGGAGTGGTGCCTAATCGAGCCCCTCACCGTAGGCGGCAAACGAATCGTAAGATTCGGCGGCGCCGGAACATGGAAACTGGGGGACCCGGAAGCGGCGCTGTCCCTGGATCCCGGCGAGTCTTACACCTTCGGCGAGACTCGCTACAAAGTTCTCGACGGCGGCTGGAAAACCGCCTATTACGACCATCGAGCTTACATGCGGACCAAGGGTTGCGTCTACGTGGCGGGCTACAATCCGCCCCTGCACTGGAACGAGCTCTACGACAACCCCCTTTGGTACACTCTCGGGGACACCATCGAGAACCGCTACAAGGTCTACCGCACCGCGGACATGATTCCGGAGCTCAAAAAGGCAAAGGAAATCGGCGCGGAGGCCTTCTATATGGACCCGGGCTGGGACACCTGCTTCGGTTCATACATCTGGGCGGAGGATCGGCTTGACACACTGCCGGACTTTATGAAGGTTATGGCGGAGTACGGCATTGACAAGCTGGCGCTCCACGCCCCCATGGCGCCTTGGTGCACCCCCGACGGCTACGACCCGGAGTGTCTGGCCAAGAACCCCGACGGCAGCTCCGCCGGGTACATCTGTACCGAGTCGAAGCAGTACAGCCGCCGAGTGTCGCAGCGTCTGGGCAGGCTGGCGAGCCAAGGCGTTTACTACTACCTCTTCGACGGCAGCTTTTTAATGTATGATAAGCCTTGCTGTGACCCCAACCACGGCCACCCGGTGCCCGCCACCCGTCAGGGCCACATCGACGGCATTCTGAAAACAATCCGCGCCACCAAGGCCATCGCCCCCGGCGTAGTCACGGAACAGCACGACATGATAACCGGTCCGGGCACTCCCAGATACACCCCCATGTACCTGTTCTACAACCTCCCCGGCGGCGGCATCGACGAACTTTGGGGCCATGAGTTTATGAACGAGTCCTACGAGGACGTTACCTCCCGCAGGGCCACCTCGCTCTACTACAACCAGATGGCGCTGGACGTGCCTATGTACCTCCACATCGACCTGCGCCAAGACAACCGCAAGGCGACCACTCTTTGGTGGTATTTCTGTACCTGCCGGCATATGGGATTCGGCGGCAGGTCCAAGGACGACGCCATCTGGAACGCCCAGAAAGCCGCTACCCGCACCTACCTTGCCAACAAGCGGTTCTACACCCAAGGTGAGTTTTACGGTCTGGACGAAACGATTATCGTCCACACCCTCGCCGACATCGACAAGGCGGTGATAAACTTCTTCAATCTTGAGGAGAATACGGCGGATATGAAAGCGGAGTGCACCTTCGCGGATATCGGCTTGAAGCCCGGCAGACTCACCGCCGAGGGGGCGGAAGTCACGGTTGAAGGCGGGAAGATTACGGTCACGGCGCGGAATATACCTCCCATCGGCAACGCCTTCGTGAAGCTCTCCCGATTCGACGATACGAAAACCGAAATCGTATCCGGCAAGGTCACCGACTCCGCAACCGGCAAGCCCGTGGTGGGCGCCGTGGTTGATATAGGCGGCCTTACGGTTACAACCGACGACGACGGCAACTACTCCGCCGAAGTGCCCGCGGGAAAGACAACCGCCGCGGCGAAGCTTCGGAACATGACCTCCGAGCCCGGCAGGGGTGATCTTGTGCTTAAGGCTTCCGTTTTCGAGGGCGTGGTTCGGGACTCCCTTGGCAATCCTCGGGCCGAGGCCGTTGTGTCCGACGCGGACAGCGGCTTCTACGCCGTGACGGACGAAGAGGGAAGATATAGAATTCTCCTGCCGGCGGGAACATACGACTTTACCGCTTTCCTCTACGGCGCTCCGCGGGTTCACAAACGGGTATCCCTGGGCGAGAACAGCGTCCTTCGGAAAGACTTCGTGATAGACAAATCCCCGGCCTATTGGAACGCGGTCAAGGACTTCCATTGGATTGACAGGGACAACCGTTGGCAGTACGGCTACATCGGCGCGAACGGCAAGTTCACCTACATCACCGTCAGCGAACACAAAGGTATTCCCGGCATCGGCGGTTGGGGCAATAATCGAACCTCTTTTATCGCTCTGAACGGCACCGGAGATGTGTGGCACGACGAATATTCCTATCTTGAACCCGGACAGTTCGCCATGCACTCCGGAGTGGACACCGGCTACCCCGCAGCCCTGCGCTGGACGGCGCCGCTCACCGGCACATACGTTATATACGGCGGCTTCACGGGCCAAACCAAAGCGCCTTACACCGACAGCGACGCGAAGATTGTCCTAAACGGAAAAACACTCTTAAACGAGCAGCTCACGGGTTTTGCCGGCACCGACGAGAAGAACTTCACCGACTCCGAGGGGCCGGCGCCCACCGTGAGTTTCGGCATTATCGGAGATATCAAAGCCGAGGAGACTTTGGACTTCATCACCGCCCCGCGGAACGGCCGCAAACTCTATCAGTTGGCCGCTCTGGACGCCAATGTGGCGGAGGCCTATGAGATTACCGGCGACAATCACAACCTACCCGTGGGCGCCCACGTGATTGTGAGCGGCGGGAATATCGGCAAGGTGACTTTCACGAAACCGGTACCCGCGGGAAAAGTTCGGTACGCGGGAAAAGTTACGGAGAAGGGCGTAGAGCTCTTGTTCGCCGAGTAAAAAAAGAACGGTCGTCGCTTGAAGCGGCGGCCGTTAATCTTTTTTGATGGACCTCGCCCGGGTCATGATGTGTCCGAAGCGGGAGTTTATCAGGTCCATGGTCTCGTTGATTTTTTCTTTTTTGTTGTCGAAG
>JAGDDM010000004.1 GCA_017958015.1 Abditibacteriota bacterium
GAGGGGAGCCTTTTTTATATCGGATGTGAATTGCGGTAGCGTCGAAGGTGTCCGGTGATACGCCGCTACGCGGCGCCGTGATGTGCCTGCGGCAAGTGATGCACCGCCTACCGGCGGAGTGATTCGCTCACTTTGTTCGCTGACTAATGTGTTCGGCAAAGCCGAACGGATTATAATCCGTCCGCCTACGGCGGACACATGAACGCGCAAGCGAAGCGAAGCGCACATCACATCGCGAAGCGATACATCACAAGCGAAGCGACATCACCCGCCCGCAAGGGCGGACATCACTCGGGTGCCGCCCTCCGTCACAAAAATAACCGCCCCGTAGGGCGGTATTTTTGTGTACAATCTTACTTTATAATTCTTCTCTTCATTCCGATAAGGGAAACAAGCCCGGCGACACCGTAGGCGGCACACGCGGGTTCCGGCACTTCCGTTTCCTCTTCGGTCGTGTTGAGGGAAACCGTCACTCTTCCGGAAGCGCGGGGAGTCCACTTCACCGGGTCTTCGACCCATATATCAATACGGCCGACTTCAAGTCCCTCGATGGAATCACCCTCATTCCACTCGGGAAAAATATCCTCCGCCGTGAAAGTGTACGCGCCGTTTCCGCTCCAAGGAACGCGGTACCATACACAGTTATCCCAAGACCCGTCCCTAACAATGAAACTCAAAGTACCGTGCGAGGAATTGAAGTCATTATCGCGGAAACCCTCAAAGGTGACGGTGAAAGAATCGTTGCCGTTGTAGAGCCAACCGCTGACGTTATCGGACCTGAAATCAAATACAGACGGGCCGGGATCCGCATAATACGAAGGTCCGACAGTGAAACCGGCGGGAGCGTAATCGGTGACGAAATAATCATCGGTATAGGGAGCGTCCCATACCCAATCGGTAGCGGTGAAATCGGCGAAAGCGCATGACGCCAACACCGAAACCGCGAGAATATAAAGGAGTTTTTTCATTTTAACCTCCGTGGTTATATTTACAATACAATGGTAACACGGAACCTAATTTTCGTCAAGAATTTATAATCCGTCGCCGTAGGCAATACCGCCACGCGCAAACGAAGCGAAGCGCAAAAAAAGCCGCCCCAACGGGGCGGATTTTCTTTGTGTTTGATTACTTGCGGATTCTTCTCTTCAGACCGAAGGCGGAAGCGAGACCCATAGCCGCGTAAGCGAAAGCGGCCGGTTCGGGAACTTCCGGCTCGTCCTCTTCTTCTTCGTCGAGAAGGAACTCGATGGTACCGGTGGCGCCGTTACCCAGGAGGTAAACGCCGAGACCCCACTCGGTCTCCATGGCGAAATAAACCTGAACGGCATCAACGTTCACGACACCGCCTTCGTAGTAACCGGAAACGAGAGTCTCGGGACCGAAAGCGTAAACGCCGGAGCCGGTCCATTCCGTCTGATGGCGGGCCTGGTCACCGTCGGCGCCAAGCATAACCACGAACATCTTGGTGGGAGGAGCGTCCAGAAGCTCATCCGGCGGGAACAGAGATTCGAAACCCTGAATGTCGACCGCGAAGTCGCCGTTCTCGTCGTAGGTCCAACCGGACACGGTGTTACTGCCGAACCAAGCGGAGCCGCTGTATTGCTGATCGGCTATCATGGGAACGTTAATCTCGGTGCCGGTGCTGCCGTAGTCACTGATGTAATCGGCGCCCTGTACGGGAGAGAATGTGCTCGCGTCATAGGCATACCAATCGGTAATGGTAGCCGCGAAAGACGCGCCCGCGAGAGCGCAAAGTGCCAAAACGGAGATTAATTTTTTCATTTCGTTTTACCTCCTAAGGTAATTTTCAGATATATTTTACCGCAAAAGGCAACCGTTGTCAAGGCAAATTCCTTTTAAAACCCCGATTTTTAAAACTTTTTCGGTTCCTTTTGCGCCTATATAACTCATACATATTATGGCATACGAAAAAAGGAATGTCAACAAAGTTTTCGGGAAATTTGTTTAAAAGAAATCGCGCCGACAACAAAAAGGCTCCCCTTTCGGAGAGCCTTTGTATTCGGTTTTTGTTAAAGCTCGGAAAGCGTGGTGAATCCGGCGGATTTAGCCGCCTTCTCCGCCAGGTCCGCCTTGTCTCCGTGAACCACGAAGATGGCCCGCTCGCCCTTTTCCAGGAGACAGCCGTAGGCGTCCAGGACGTTCACGCCCGCGTCGGTGAGGGCGTTGCCCAGGGCAACCAAAGCTCCGGGCTTGTCGGCGATTTCCACCACGGTGACGGGGTTGAGCGCAACCACCATACCGGCGTCCCGCAGAACCTGAGCGGTCTTATCCGGGTCGGCGGTGAGAATCTTGAAGGCTCCGAACTGCCCAACGTCGGCAATCTGGAAGTTGATGATGTTTATTCCCGCGTTGCCCAGCACACCGGCCACTTTGGCCAGCTTGCCGGATTTGTTTTCCGCGAATACCTGTACTTCGTTATACATCAGAAAATGTCCCTTTCGTCGATGACCCGCTTGGCCTTGCCCATGCTGACGGGCAGACTGCCGGGCTCAACAAGTTCGATGATGGCTGTGAAGCCGGCGGCGTCCTTAATCTTGCGCCCCAGTTCCGCCTTCCTGTTCTTCAATACGTCCACGGATCCGCTCATGGCGTCCTTGGCCAGCTCGACTCTGATGGTCATAACGTCCATCTTGCCGTCTTCTCTGGTAAGGTGGAGGACATAGTTGCCGCCCAGCCATTCCTCGGCCATAAGAACCTGTTCGATTCTGGAGGGGAATATGTTTACGCCGCGGACGATGAGCATGTCGTCGCTTCTGCCCACGAACCGGGCCAGTCTCCGATGCTCCAGACCGCACTCGCACTTGCCGGGGATAATTCTCGTAAGGTCTCTGGTGCGGTAGCGGATGATGGGCATACCCATTCTGCGGATGGGCGTGAGAACCAGCTCGCCGATTTCGCCCTCGGGAACGTCCTCAAGGGTCTCCGGGTTGATGACTTCCACGATGTAGGAGTCTTCCCAGATGTGCATACCGTTCTGGTAGGTGCATTCCATGGCGACGCCGGGGCCGTTCATTTCGCTGAGGCCGTAGCTGTTGTAGACCTTAAACCCGTAGAGTTCCTGAAGTCTCAGTCTCATGGCTTCGGTGTAGGGCTCCGCGCCCAGGAAAGCGTACTTGAGACCCAGGGCTTTGGGGTCCTCGCCGTTGCTTATCATCTCGTCGGCCACGTGCATGGCATAGCTGGGAGTGGCGTGGATGGCGGTGACGCCGAAGTCTCTGATGAGCATAAGGTGCCGAGGGGTATTGCCCGGTCCGGCGGGAATCATCATCATTCCCAGCCGCTCGCCGCCGAAGTGGATGCCCAGTCCTCCGGTGAACATGCCGTAACCGCTCATGTTCTGGAGAACGTCCTTATCCGTGGCGCCGGAAAGGTTGATGGATCTGGCCATAAGTTCCGCCCAATTTTGAATATCCTGAGCCGTGTGGAAAATGGCGGTGGGCTTGCCGGTGGTACCGCTGGAGGTGTGAAGTCTCACAATCTCGCTCTTATCCACAGCCAGCATCTTGTCCGGATAAGAAAGGCGCAAATCCTCTTTGGTGGTAAGGGGCAGCTTTTTAATGTCGTCGCAGGACTTGATGTCCTCGGGGTTAAGTCCCATTTCCGCGAACTTCGCCTTGTACCAGGGAGACTTCGCGGCCTGCTTTACGGTAATCGCGAGACGCTCGGACTGCCAAGCCCGAATTTCGTCCCGGTTCATCAGCTTAAAACGTTCGCCGATGCGTTCGGAAAAATCCATATTTACACTCCGTTCTTTTCGGGTCTCGTGACCCTGCTACATATATATTAAACCCTATGAAAAATAAAGTCAAATTCATTGCAAAGGCAATATCGAATGGGGTATAATTATATTGTAATAAGTATCTCGCAAACAAAGGAGTATAAATATGAAAGAAATGCGTGACGAAACCTTATGTCTCCATGCCGGTTACAGCCCCAAAAACGGCGAGCCCGGCGTTATGCCCATAGTTCAGAGCACCACATACGTTTACAATTCCGCGAAAGACGTGGCGGACGTATTCGACGACCCCACATTGGGTCTCATCTACTCCCGCTTCGCCAACCCCACGGTTATGGCGGTTGAGGAGAAGATCAACGCCCTTGAGGGCGGCGTGGGCGCCATGGCCACTTCCTCCGGTCAGGCGGCCACACTGCTGTCCATTCTGAACATCTGCCAAGCCGGCGACAGCTTCGTCTCCGTGCCCCAAATCTACGGCGGCACCATCAACCTTTTCTCCTACACCCTGAAAAAACTGGGCATCGAGTGCATCTACGTTGACCAGTCATGGACGGACGAGGAGATTAAGGCGGCCTTCAAGCCCAACACCAAGCTTGTTTTCGGCGAGACCATCGCCAACCCGGCCCTGACGGTTTTCGACATCGAGCGGTTCGCGAACATCGCCCACTCTCAGGGCGTGCCCCTGATTGTTGACAACACCTTCGCCACTCCCGCCCTCTGCAAGCCCTTCGACTTCGGCTGCGACATCGTGGTCCACTCCACCAGCAAATACCTTGACGGCCACGCTCTCCAGAACGGCGGCATCATCATTGACAGCGGCAACTTCGACTGGGAAGCAAGCGGCAAGTTCCCGGAGCATTGGGAACCGGACGAGTCCTACCACGGCACAATCTACACGAAAATGTACGGCAAAGCGGCCTACATCGTCAAGGCCAGAATGCAGCTTATGCGGGACTTCGGCACCTATCCCGCCGCCCACTCCGGCTTCCTGCTCAACCTGGGCGTGGAAACCCTCTCCATCCGCATGAAACAATACTGCGAAAACGCTCTGAAAGTGGCGGAGTACCTGGTCAAGTCCGACAAGATTGAGTCCGTGACCTACCCCGGTCTCCCCGGCGATCCCAACTACGCCCTCGCCAAGAAGTATCTGAAGGGCGCCAGCGGCGTCATCTCCTTCGTCATTAAGGGCGGCAGAGCGGCGGCGGCCAAGTTTATGGACAGCCTCACCTTGGCCCGGAACGAGGTCCACGTGGCGGACATCCGCACCTGCGTGCTTCACCCGGCCAGCGAAACCCACCGCCAGCTCACCGACGAGCAGCTTGTCGCCGCAGGCATCTCCGGCGGTCTTATCCGCTTCTCCGTCGGTTTGGAGAATGTGAGCGACATTATCAAAGATTTGGATCAGGCGCTCAATAAAATATAATAAGAACGTTCTCTCACAAAAGTTGAAGGTAACAGGGATTGGGGAACAGTTTCGCTCCGCGAACGGATTTGCAAACAAACCCCGCAAGGCGCTTTTCCCTTTTCCCTATTCCCTCAAAATAATCGGTAACGC
>JAGDDM010000063.1 GCA_017958015.1 Abditibacteriota bacterium
GTAAGACCCGTAAGTTCCATTTCACATTCGCAAATTTTCAGATAATACATTTTAAATCGGAACGGGGTATTTGTCAATATACGCCCGCTTTGCGGCGTATATTGACAGGGATCAGGGGTCAGGGGTCCGGGGTCAGGGAATGTGTTTCGCTATCGCGAAACGAATTATACAACCGACACCGCAAGGTAGATACAAAAATACCGCTCCCGAGGGAGCGGTGATATATCAAAAATCAATCGGTCTTTTTCTTGTAGTGTTCGCAGGGTTCAAGACCGTGTAAAACTCCGCCGGGCTTAATTACATCATACATTTGACAAATACCAATGTCTGGTCGAAATCCGCGTCCCTGAATCTCGGCATAAACATAATCCTTGCATTGTGTATTTTGTGTATGTGCACCAGTCAGTTTTTCTTCGGCTATTTTTTCAAATCGGGTTTCTTTTTTCATTCATTCGCCTCTCGTCTTATTATAACCCGAAACCTCGGATTAATCAACTTCGTATATAAATCGTCGGCGGAGCCGACACCGCCGCTGACCCCAACATCTATGGAAATACCGCACGAATTATGATATAATATAGATGTATTGTATCTTTAAAACACGAAACGAACGGAGGCGCGCTATGGCAAAGAACTCATGGGACAAGTACAGAATCACAACCGGAACCCTTGTGGTGCTTTCCGGTCCCTCGGGCGTGGGCAAGGACTCCATCTTGGACAGGCTGGAAGAGATATACCCCGCCGCCAGACGGTGCGTCACCGCCACCACCCGCCGCCGCCGCTCCGGCGAGGCGGAGGGCATAGACTACTTCTTCCTGGACAAGCGGGAGTTTGAGGAGGGAATCGCCAAGGGCGGTTTCCTCGAGTACGCCAACGTCCACGGCAACCTCTACGGCACCCCCAAGGAGTACGTCCTGGAGCAGCTCCGGGAGGGCATCGACGTCATACTTAAAATCGACGTGCAGGGGGCGGAGAACATCTGCCGCCAAATTCCGGGCACGGTGACGGTTTTCGTGGTTCCCCCCTCCGAGGAGGAGCTGCTGCGCCGCCTCACCATGCGCAAAACCGAGACGGAGGACGAGATTCGGGTACGCTTCGAGAACGCCAAAAAGGAGTTCGCCAAGATGCACCTCTACGATTACATAATCGAAAACGACACGGTGGAGGACGCGGCGGAGCGGCTGAAGGCGGTTTTGGTTTCCCTGCGCTGCAAGAACGGAAAGAAGTCGAAATGAAAGGCAAAAAAGTCGTTCTGGGGGTCACCGGCTCCATAGCCGCCTACAAGGCCTGCGCCCTCACGAGCCTGCTTGTGAAAGCCGGCGCCGACGTGCATGTCATCATGACAAAGCACGCCGCCGAGCTTGTGGGACCCGCCTCCTTCGGCGCCCTCACCCGCAACAAGGTGACAACGAAGATGTTCGAGGAGCGGGCGGTTCGGGAGATAGAGCATGTGTCCCTGGCGGCCTCCGCGGACCTCATCATTGCGGCGCCCGCCACCGCCAACATCATCGCCAAGTGCGCATGCGGCATCGCCGACGACATGCTCTCCACCACCCTCTTGGCGGCCAAGTGCCCCATCATCGCGGCCCCCGCCATGAACACCGCAATGTACGACCACCCGGCCACCGCGGCCAACATCGAAAAGGTCCGCTCCTACGGCTGGACAATCGTTGAGGGCGAAAGCGGCAGGCTGGCCTGCGGCACGGAGGGCAGAGGCAGAATGGCGGAGCCGGAGGAAATATTCGCCGAAGCGGAACGTGTTCTCGGCCCCAAGGATTTCGCCGGAATCAAAGCCGTTGTCAGCGCCGGCCCCACCCGGGAAGCCATCGACCCGGTGCGGTACATATCAAACCGCTCCTCCGGGAAAATGGGCTACGCCATAGCGGAAACCCTTGCCCGACGGGGAGCCGACGTCACAATCGTCAGCGGCCCCGTGTCACTGAAGACAAACCTGAAGCGTATCGACGTTGAGACCGTGTCGGAAATGTACGAGGCGGTTAAGGCGGCCACCGCCGACGCGGATTTGTTCGTCTCCGCCGCCGCCCCCGCGGACTTCACGGTCGATGAGCCGGCAAGCGAAA
>JAGDDM010000064.1 GCA_017958015.1 Abditibacteriota bacterium
GAGGTCATCGACATTCCCTGCAACCAGTTCGGCGGCCAGGCCCCGGGCAGCGACGAGGAAATTAACGCGGTATGCTCTCTGCGCTTCAAGACCCTCTTCCCCCGCATGACCAAGTCCGAGGTGAACGGCCCCGACGAGCTGCCTCTCTATACCTACCTCAAATCCGAAAAGGGCTTTGTGGATTTCGACCCGGAGCACCCCATCACCCCCATTCTCGTTAAAATCTTCGACGAGAGCGGCGCCGACTGGAGGTCCTCCTCCGACATCAAGTGGAACTTCACCAAGTTCCTCATCGACAAGGAAGGCAACGTGGTTGAGCGGTTCGAGCCCACCGCATCTCTCGACAAAGTGGAAAAAGCGGTAGTTTCTCTGCTTTAACAAATCCGGGCGGGAGCAATTCCCGCCCACTTGCAATTATTAATCCGACGTGTTATAATAACTACGTTATTCGGGCCCATAGCTCAATGGTGGAGCAGGCGGCTCATAACCGCTCGGTTCTTGGTTCGAGTCCGAGTGGGCCCACCATATAAAAGTCGCTTCGGCGGCTTTTTTTTATAAACACTCCCATGGCATCCCAAACAAGAGACATGACGGTGGGGAACATTCCGCGCCACCTCATAGCCTTTTCCCTCCCCCTTCTGGCGGGCAACTTCATAGAAGCGGCGTACAACCTCACCAACGCGGTTTGGATAGGCAGAGGTCTGGGCAAAACGGACCTGGCCGCCATGTCCGCGTCACTGCCCATTATTTTCATCATCTCCGCCGCCGCCATGGGCATGAGCGCCGGCACCGGAATCCTGGCGGCACAATACTTCGGAGCAAAAAACGAGAAAAACCTAAGCCGCGCCGTCCACGCCTCCTACATACTTCTTTTCGTCCTCAGCGTCATCGTGGCCGTCACCGCGGAAATATTCACCCCGACGGTTCTCCGGGCTCTGAACACTCCCGAAAACGTGCTGCCGGAAGCGGTAAAATATCTCCGCATTATAATGTACCCCCTGCCATTCCTCTTCGGGGCGTTTCGGGTTCTCACTCTCATGCGGGCCGTGGGAGACTCCCGCACACCGCTGATTTTTCAGATAACATCCCTCGTTCTGAACGCCGTACTGGACCCCATTCTCATGTTCGGCTGGCTGGGCTTTCCGAGAATGGGCATCGCCGGCGCCGCCTGGGCCACCAACGTCGCCCACGTCTATGTCTACCTGGCTCCGGTAATATACCTCTATGTCACAAAGGGCGTTGTCGCCACCCACATAAGGCAGCTCAAAAACGATTGGGAGATGACGAAACTCATTCTTAAGATGGGCACACCCGCCTTCGTGCAAAACTCCATTGTGTCCATGAGCACCACGGTGGTGCTGGGACTTGTGAACGGTTTCGGGGAGAACGCGGTGGCAACCTTCGGCTCCGCTCTGCGCATCGACGGCGTAATCGTCCTGCCGGCGGCGGCCGTGGCGGCGGCGGTATCCACAATGGTTGCCCAAAACGTGGGCGCGGGGAAAATACGTAGGGTGAAGAAAATATACCGCTGGGGTCTCTATGTCTCCGGTCTCACCACCGCCATCGTGGCCGCCTTCGTGTACTTTTTTCCGAGGCTCGCTATCGGAATGTTCACCACCGACCCGATTCTCCTTGACATGGGCACGGATTATCTGCGGATTATCGCCCCCACGTATCTGTTCCTGGCGGTGATATTCGTCACCAACGGCGTCATATCCGGCGCGGGGCACCCGCTTATACCCACAATCACCGTTGTCAGCGCCCTCTGCGGCATCAGACTGCCCCTTGCCTATCATTTCTCACGAACCATGCACAGTGTGAACGGTGTGTGGTACGGCATCGGCGCCAGCTTCTTCGTGTCCATGATGCTCAGTATTATAATGTATTCTCTCGGCTTCTGGAAGAAACAGGCCATCAACACCGCCGACCCGGCGGAAATAAAGGAAGAAAAATGATAGATTATCCCCTTTTGCTCAAACCGGTTCCGGTTCCCAAAGTCTGGGCCGGAAACAAACTCTCCTCGCTGCGTCCCGGCACTCCCGCCGGTACCGGCGAGTCCTGGGACATATCCACCGTGGACACCGCTCCCGACGACGACTCCCTGAGCACCGTCACGGTCATAGCCAACGGCAAATACGCCGGCAAACCCCTGTCGGAGTTTCTGCACCTGCCCGTGGTGGTTAAACTTATCGACTCCGGTGACAGGCTGTCGGTGCAGAACCACCCCGACGAACCGGATCTCCACAAAAACGAAATGTGGTATATCGCCGAGTCCGACTCCGGCGCGTTCCTCTACTATGATATAAACGTGAGCAAAGAGGAATTCGCCGCCCGGCTGCGGAAAGGCGACGAGGCGGAGATTCTGGCCGCCATGAACCGCTATGACGAGCCAAGGCCCGGAGACTACTTCAACGTGCCCACGGGCACCGTCCACGCTCTGGGACCGGGGCTCCTTACATATGAGATAAGCGAGTATCAGCAGGTGACCTACCGGCTCTACGACTACGGCAGAGCCAGATCCCGAGGGCATCTGGACATCGGAGCGGGAATCCGCGCTCTCACCGCCGACACGCCCAAACAACCGGTGTTTGAGCCGGACATCGAGATTGACGGCGGAGCGGAGACAATCACCCGGTTCCACTCCTTCGTCACTTTGCGTACAACCGACAACGCCGCGATTAACCGCTGCGGAAATTACTGCCTCGTGAGCGCCCTCAAAGGCGGCTGCGAAATACTCTTCGGCGGCGAGACAACAAAGGTACCTTACCTTTCCACAACCCTTTTGCCCCCCACCGATAAACCGGTTGAGATTAAAGGCGGAACGGTTTTGATTTCACCGCTTAATATGTAAAAAAAGACTCCCTTCGATTAACTCGAAGGGAGTTTGCTTTTTTATTGTTTCCAGCGCTTTATCTTGCCGCTGATTGTTTTGGGGATTTCTTTCACGAACTCTATGATTCGCGGATATTTGTAGGGAGCGGTGATTTTTTTCACGTGGTCCTGGATTTCCTTTACCAAATCCTCACCGGCTTTGAAGCCGTCTTTGAGGACGATGGAGGCCTTGATAATTTTGCCCCGAATGGGATCCGGAACGCCGGTGACCACACTCTCGAACACCGCCGGGTGGCCCGCCAAGGCGTTCTCCACCTCGTAGGGTCCCACTTTGTAACCGGAGGTCTTGATTATGGCATCGGCCCGGCCCACATATGTAAGGTAGCCGTCCTCGTCCATGGTGGCGATGTCGCCGGTGTAGTAGATGCCGTCGCGCCAGGCCTCTTTGGTCTGTTCCTCGTTGCGGTAGTAGCCCTTGAACATGCCGACCGGAACCCGCTTGTTCGTGCGGTACACGATCTGGCCTTCCTCGCCGACGGGAACGGATTTGCCGTCCTCGTCGATAAGATCCACGTCGTATTCCGGGGAAGGTCTGCCCAATGTCCCGGGCTTCACCTTCATCCACGGATAGTGGGCGATTGATACGGTGGTCTCCGTCTGACCGAAGGCTTCCCGGATTTCTATACCCAGGTCGTTTTTCACCTTATCGAAAACTTCCGGCTGCATGGATTCGCCGGCAACCACGCAGTAATGCAGAGAAGAGAGGTCGTATTTCGTTATATCTTCCCGAGCCATCATGCGGTAGACCGTGGCGGGGGCGCAGAAGGTATTCACTTTGTGTTTGGCGAGAACCTCCAGCGTCTTGGCGCCGTCGAAGCGGTCGGAGTAGTCGTAAATCATAACGGCGCTGCCGCAAATCCACTGACCGTACATCTTGCCCCAGGCGGCCTTCGCCCAACCCGTGTCAGCCACGGTGAAGTGGAGTCCGTCGTTTTCCGCATTCTGCCAAAACTTCGCCGTCTGAATGTGACCCAGGGGGTAGACGAAATCGTGGATGAGCATCTTGGGCATTCCCGAGGTGCCGGAGGTGAAGTAGACAACCATGGGGTCGTCGTTTTTCACGGCCTTGTCCCCCGTGGGACGATCGAATACATCCGAGGCCTCGTCCATCATATCGTTCAGATTGAGCCAGCCGGGGCGGGAACACCTTATGAGCATCTTTTTCTCAAGGGTGGGAGAGGCGGCCTCGCACTCGTCCACAGCGTCCAGAAGCGCGTCGTTGTCGAGAGCGATAATCATCTTCACTCCCGCCGCGTTGTTGCGGTATTCCAAATCGGCGGTCTTGAGCATATGGGTGGCGGGAATGGGCACGGCGCCTATCTTGTGAAGGCCGGTAATGACGTACCAGTATTCTATGCGGCGGCCCAGGATTACCATCACCATGTCGCCCTTTTCGATGCCCGCCGCGACCAGGGCGTTGGCGGCTTTGTTGCTGCGGGCCTTAAGTTCGCCGAAATTTACGGTTTCCTCGTTGCCCCTGTCATCGCACCAAACCATCGCCCGCTTTTCGGGGCAGTGTTCGGCGTAGTAATCCACCACATCAAAAGCGAAATTGAAATTATCCGGAACGATTACCTCGAAATTTTCGACGAAATCCTCGTAGGAATCGAAGTCCGCCCGTTTCAGATACCTTGAAATCAGATTCTCACTCATGCCTAAACTTCCGTATATCTTATAAATAACGCTTAATTATACCGCAAAGCAGGAAAAATTTCAATGATTAAAGCCGAAACGAAAAAATAAATAAATAATAAACCCGAAGTGAACTTTGCTTGATAATTTGCGTAATATATGATAGAATATTAGGTGTGTGTTTATTCGTATGTAAGAAACGCGCATAATATATTCTTCCGGAGAACCGATTGACTCGGTACGAATCAAACGAAAAACGGAATATTTGGTACGAATTCGTAAAGCGATGCGTTGATATACTCTTCTCGCTCATCGCCATACTCGTGTTATCTCCTCTTTTTATCGTCATCGCTTTTCTTGTGTGGCGAAACGACAAAGGCAGCGTTATCTTCCGCCGCAGAGTAATCGGCAGAGGCGGAAAAGAGTTCGACATGTTCAAGTTCCGCTCCATGGTTATGAACGCGGAGCAGATTTTGGACGAAAACAAAGAGCTTTTGTCGGAATATAAAGGAAAGCACAAACTGGAAAACGACCCCCGAATCACGAAAATCGGAAGTTTTCTGCGCACAACAAGCATAGACGAGCTGCCGCAGTTTTTCAACGTCCTCTTCGGAACCATGAGTCTTGTGGGCCCCAGACCCATCCACGGCGACGAAGCGGAAACATACGGAAGCAATCTATCCCGCTTCATCACCGTAAAACCGGGTATGACGGGGCTTTGGCAGATATACGGCCGGAGCAACACCACATACGAGGAGCGGGTCAAATACGACATGGCATATATCAAGCACCGGTCCATATGGTACGATTTTTGGGTGCTTGTTATGACCGTGCCCGCCGTTATTCTCAAACGGGGAGCCATTTAGTCCGGCTCGAAAAAAAGAAAAAGAAAAGAAAAAACCACATTAATACCATCTGCTACAGGAGCTGCATATGAATTTTTGGCACATATTGGGTGTAATCAAATCGCGTAAATGGATGATTATCGGTATCGTGGCGGTCACGCTTATCGTTGTGGCACTGGCCGCGCCGGATCAGAAGACGGTGTACGTGGCGAAGGCGTACCTCACACCCTCCGACACACTGCTCACCGGTACCACGAGAATCGCCAAAGACGGTACAACAACCACTCAGGGCAGAACCGACGGCGCCAAACTCACAGGCGACCTCATTACAATTGCCCAGGGTGCTTCCGTGTATCAGAAAGCCATCGACTTTCTGGCCCTTCCGGTTGCCAAGCAGCAGAAGACATACCCCGGCGAGACTTCCGACTTCTACAAGCAGATTGTCCGCCCTCTCCAGAATCCCAACAGCCCCATCAATTTGCAGAACTGGCATAGCGTTCTCACGGTTTTGCCGGTAAGAAACGTGGCTTCCGCTCAGGACCAGAACACAAACATTATTTGTATTCAGATTACGGTCGCCGACGAAAACACGGCCACCCACCTGGCCAACGCCGTGGGCTACGGTCTTATTCAGGCTTACAAAGAAAAATCCCAGGAAGACTCCAAGAACTACGAAAGTTTCCTTGTGAGCGATATGGAAAAGGCCAAGAAAGACCTGGACGACATTCAGAACAAAATCACTCAGTTTAAGCAGGCTCACAACATCGTAACCGGCGACGAGGATACCCAGAAGGCGTTCACTCTCCTGGCCAGCCTTCAGTCCGCCAAGATGAACTGCGAATCGGACATCAGCGAAATCAAGGCCGCCATCGACGACCTCGATAAGCAGCTGGCCGTCAACCCCAAGTTCTCTCAATACGAAAAGCCGGATTCCCTGAACGGTGAGTACAAGTCCCTCAAGGACGAACTGGTAAAGGCTCAGCTCCAGCTTGAGATGCTTGCTCAGCAGTACACTCCGGAACACCCGAAGTACAAAGCCCAGCAGGCCATTATCGACGCCATTCAGGCCAAGATAGACGAAGTCAAGAGCGACAACATCCAGGATGAGTCCAACCCAATTCACCAGACGCTCCTCGCCTCCAAGTCCAACCAGATCAACCGCTTGGCCGCCACGGAAGCGAAACTGAAAGAAATCAACGGTTCCCTGACTCAGGCTCAAGCAAAAGTGGACAACCTGACGAAAACCCACCCCGGTCTCGTGGCTCTCATGAGAGAATACGCCAAAGCCGAGGGTATCTACAATACCCTTTCCGACAACCTGACGGCTACCAGAATCGCCCGGAACGAAACCACCAGAACCGGTTCCATCATCCCGGTGGACTGGGCCCGCGCCGCTCTTCCGAGAACCGACGGTCCTTCCAGACAGTCCCTCATGATTTACGGTTTCGTTATTTCCCTTGTTCTCGGTATAATCCTGGCTGTGTGGCTTGACTCCATCGACAAGAGAGTCCGCAACGCGACCGACGTGGAAAAGATGCTGGAGCTGCCGGTTATCGGTCTTACTCCCCAGCTTCGGGGCAGAGGCAGACAGCTTCCCAAACTGACACACCTCTACCCGTTGTCGGCAATCGCGGAATCATATAAGATTCTCAGAACGAACATTCTCTTCGAGCTCCGCGACTCGCCCTTCAAGACTCTTATGATTTCCACAGGTCGTCCCGGTCAGGGCGGTACCACCACAATCTGTAATATCGCCATTTCCCTGGCTCAGATCGGCAAGAAGATTATCCTTATCGACGCGGATATGAGAAGACCCAGTCTCCACAAGTTCTTCAGCATATCCAACGACGTTGGTCTTTCCAGCCTCCTTCAGGGTAAGGCGGTTCTCACGGACGCTTTGCAGTCCACCGACGTGGACAACCTGGTTATTCTTCCCGCGGGTCCTCAGCCTCTGAACCCGTCGGAACTTCTGGGCTCCGACGCCATGCGCAACCTGGTCTCCAACCTTGAGGACCACTGCGATTTGGTTCTCTTCGACTCCCCCAGTACCGTGGTATTCTCCGACGGTCCCATGCTGGCCAGCTGGGTTGACGCGGTTATCATGGTTGTTTCCGCCAACCTGGTTCCCAGAGGAACGGAAACTCAGACCAGAGACCTGCTCCGCAAAGCAAAAGCAAACATCATCGGCGTCGTGGTCAACAGACTGGCTCCCGATAACATCGACAGCTGTTACTTCTACTCCCACTACTACTCCGATACCGTACCCGGAGGCGGCTCCGTTGAGACAATGGAACTTGCCGAAGAGGGAGACGATTTCGACGATCCTACCGCCATCGGTCCCGGCGAAGTCAGACCCGAGCTTGACGAAAACGCCACCGAAGAAGGAAGCTCCCTGGGCAGAAGAATCCGCGACAAGAGAGCCAAGAAGTCCGATAAGGACAACAACGAAAACAAAAACGACGACAACGACACCATCAGCCCCTCCGACGCGAAAGACGCTTTGGGCGGCAACGATGAAAATAAACCCGAAGAAAAGC
>JAGDDM010000065.1 GCA_017958015.1 Abditibacteriota bacterium
CACAGACGAAACCCGCCCTCAGCCGATTCGCGAACCACTCGGCGTATAACCCCGGAATGTCCGTCCGCTGCCCCGTATTGATAATCATCGCCGCCCCCTATCAGATTTATATATACATTATACCACAAAAAAGCGCGCCCCCGAGGGAGCGCGCCGTGAAAGCTTCCGTCTGTCTGTAACTCGACAGCGAAGATTTACTGCCTGTTTTTCCTCATCGGAATCGAACCGGTTTATTGTCATTCGTCATCCGATTTCTCTTCAGCCGCATTTTCGATATCCTCCGGTAACTCATTCTCCGGAGCCTCTAACGCGGTCGTGGCTTTTAGTTGTTTTTCCGCGTCGGAATCCGACAAAAGTTTCTTCATTTCGTCGAGAGACAAGCCGGCGTTACCCCTCAAATTCGGAGCTTCATCCCAATTATTATTTTTCAGCTTGCCGATACCCTCCGGCAGAGAGGTGAGGTCGTTGTCATTGAGGCGAAGCACTTTCAACTTAGTCAGATTGCTGATACTTTCCGGCAAAGAGGTAAGGTTGTTACTACCGAAATTGAGCTCTGTTAAATCCGTCAGATTGCCGATACTGTCCGGCAGAGAGGTAAGATTGTTGACATTGAGGTCAAGCCATTTCAAACTTTTCAGATTGCCGATACTTTCCGGCAGAGAAGTAAGATTATTGTTATAGAGGTAGAGATTCGTCAAACGGGTCAGATTGCCGATACTCTTCGGAAGAAAGGTGAGCCTGTTCCAGCGTAGGTTGAGCACTTTCAACTTAGTCAACTTGCCGATCCATTCCGGCAGAGAGGTGAGGTTGATGTGCTCGAGGATGAGCTCCGTCAAACCCGTCAGATTGCCGATACTGTCCGGCAAAGAGGTGAAATTGTTACGGCATAGGTAGAGAGAAACCACATGACTGTTTTTCGTCCAATATCTCGGCATTTCGCCTATCAACACCGCAAGATCATCCAGCGTTTTCCGTTCCGACTCGGGAATATCCGCAGCCGCCATACCTGTCGCCGCAAGTTGTTTTTCCGCGTCGGAATCCGACAAAAGTTTCTTCATTTCAGCGAGAGACAAGCCGTCGTTACCCCTCAAATTCGGAGCTTCAGACCAATAGTTATTTTTCAATTTGCCGATACTTTCCGGCAGAGAAGTGAGATTGTTTTGGCGTAGGTTGAGCTTCCTCAAACTCTTCAGATTGCCGATACTCTCTGGCAGAGAAGTGAGATTGTTATTGAGAAGATAGAGCCACGTCAAACCGGTCAGATTACCGATACTCTCCGGCAGAAAGGTGAGATTGTTACCATCGAGGTCGAGCTTCTCCAATTTCGTCAAATTGCCTATACTTTCCGGAAGAGAGGTGAGATTGTTCTTACTTAGGTAGAGAGAAACCACGTGGCCGTTTTCCGTCTCATATTCCGGCATCTCGCCTATCAACGCCGCGAGATCATCCAGCGCTTTCCGTTCCGACGCGGGAATATCCTCAGCCGCCGTACCTGTCGCCGCAATAAGTACCAAAGACAATTTATTCATAGCTTTCTCCTAAAAATATTTTTCCTTCGGAAATATAATTATATCATCGTACCCACGCATCGTCAAATACGATTTTCGAAAGAAAAAACTCCTCCCCCACTCCGAAGGAGTGAGGGAGGGAGCACGAGGAGAGTGTGATATTAAATTTCGTCGGAGTCCTGGAGGGCGTCGTAGCCTTCCTCTCCGGTGCGGACCTTAACGGCGTTCTCCACGTCGTAGACGAAGATCTTGCCGTCGCCGATGTGGCCGGTGTAGAGGACCCGCTTGGCGGTTTCGATGACGCTTCTGACGGGAACCTTGCTGACCACGATGTCAACCTGAATCTTGGGCAGAAGGTTGGCCTCCAGCGCGACGCCTCTGTAATACTCGGGCTTACCCTTTTGGGCTCCGCAGCCCAGGACGTGGGACACCGTCATGCCGGTGACGCCGATGGCCATCATGGCGTGCTTCAGAGCCTCAAAGCCGGACTCCTTGCAGATAATCTCCACCTTGGTGAGTTTGGGGGCGGTGCCGTCGTCGAAGGAGGCGACTTTCTTCACGGGGATAGCTTCCGCGGCGGGGATGTTGCCTGTCACCGCCACGGCGCCCTCAAATCCGTAGCCCTCTCCGTGGAGAGCCGGGGCGAAGTCGGCGTAGGCGGAGGGCAGTCCGTGTTCGGTGCTGTCCAGGCCCTTGATTTCCTCGTCATGGGCGGCTCGCAGTCCCACGGTGTACTTGATTCCCAGGAACACGGCGCTCATGGTGACGGCTGTCCAAGCGAGGACGGCAACGATGCCCAGAGTCTGCACACCCAGAAGGTGCCAGCTGCCGGTGTCGAAAAGTCCCTCAAGACCCGCCGGCGCGCTTTTGGCGGCCAGAAGTCCCACGGCGAGGGTGCCCCAAACACCGTTGGCAAGGTGCACGCCAACCGCGCCCACGGGGTCGTCGATGTGAAGCCGAAGGTCAAGGAACTCCACAGCGACGACCACAAGGACGCCGGACACAAGACCGACCACGACCGCGCCCAAAGCGGTAAGGGCGTCGCAACCGGCCGTTATGCCCACAAGACCGGCAAGCGAGGCGTTGAGGCAGATGGACACATCGGGCTTGCCGTTCCTTACCCAAGTGTAAATCATAGCCATGCACGTAGCCACGGCGGGAGCGATTGTTGTGGTTACGAAGATGGACGCCAGGGAGTTGTTGTCCCAGGCGGCGGCGCCGTTAAAACCGTACCATCCGAACCAGAGAATGAAGCAGCCCAGAGCGCCCAAAGTGACGGAGTGACCGGGAATGGCGTTTACTTTCCGCACCTTGCGGTCTTTGCCGAGAACGTACTTGCCCAGTCTGGGTCCCACCACGGCGGCGCCTATAAGGGCCGCCATGCCGCCCACAGAGTGAATGGCCGCGGATCCGGCGAAATCGTGGAATCCCATCTTGGCCAGCCAGCCCTGGGAGTTCCAAACCCATCCCGCCTCAATGGGGTACACGATGACGGAAATGAGCACCGTGTAGAGGCAGTAGGAGGAGAACTTCGTTCTCTCGGCCATGGCGCCGGACACGATTGTGGACGCGGTGGCGCAGAACACAAGGTTGAAGATGAAGGAGGGAGCGCCGCCGCCGGCCAGAAATCCGCCGAAGTCCGTGAATATCTTCATGTTGGGCACGCCCACGAGACCGAAAACGTAGTCCTCGGCCATCATGAGGGAGAAACCCAGTAACATGAAAGACACGGTGCCGATGCAGAAGTCCATAAGGTTCTTCATGATAATGTTGCCGGCGTTCTTGGCTCTGGTGAAGCCGGTCTCCACCATGGCAAAGCCGCATTGCATGAAGAATACCAAGGCCGCGCCGAGGAGGAACCATACGGCAAGAACCTCTTTTTGAGCGCACTCGGTGGCGATTTTTACTATATCTTGCGTAACCATCACAGTTTCCTTTACTTAACACTGAAGAGAAGATCGTCGTAGACCGGGAAGGGCCAATACTTCTTGGCGGTCATTGTCTCCGCCTTGTCGCAGACCACCCGCAAATCTCTCATCTTGGGAAGAAGGGTGTCGCGAATCATGGCGGACTCGGTGCCCACATCCTCCGCCTTCTCAAGCTCCGTGAGAGCGTCTTCCAGCTCGCCCACGTGCATGGCGATGGCGTCGGTGAGGTCGGAGAGTTTGCCCACAAGGCAGCTTTCGTAACCGCACTTCAGGTCCGAAACCAGGGCCTTCTTGGCGGCGGCGGAGTTTGCCACGTCGGCGGTGTAACTCTCAACCGCCGGCAGAATCTGCTTCTTGACCATGCTGACCATGGTGTTGGCCTCGATGACAACGGTCTTGCAGTAGTTGTCCAGAGTAATCTCATAGCGGGAGCGAAGCTCTTCCTCGGAGAACACGCCGTGGGAAGTGAGCATGTCCACATTCTTCTTGTCCAGAAGGTGGGGAATGGCGTCCGGGGAGGTGCGGAGATTCATAAGTCCTCTCTTCTCCGTGGCTTCCTTAATCCAGGCGTCGTCGTAGCCGTTGCCGTTGAAGATAATACGCTTGTGATCCTTGATGGTCTTCTTAATCATATCGTGGAGAGCGGTCTCGAAGTCCTCCGCCTTCTCCAGGCGGTCGGCGTAAATCTTCAGACTCTCAGCCACGGAAGAGTTAAGCATAATGTTGGTGCAGGCGATGCTGTCGGCGCTGCCCACCATGCGGAACTCGAACTTGTTGCCGGTGAAGGCGAAGGGAGAGGTTCTGTTCCGGTCCGTGGTGTCGCGGTTGAACTTGGGCAGCACGTGGACGCCCAGCTTCATGACCGTCTTTTCCGCGCTCTCGTAGGGAAGATCCTTCTCGATGGCTTCCAAAACCGCGTTCAGCTCATCGCCCAGGAACACGGAGACAACGGCCGGAGGAGCCTCGTTGGCGCCCAGTCTGTGGTCGTTGCCGGCGGTGGCCACGGCAATGCGGAGCAGGTCCTGATAGTCGTCAACCGCTTTGATAACGGCGCAGAGGAAGAGCAGAAATCGGGCGTTATCGTAGGGAGTGTCGCCGGGGGAGAGCAGGTTCTCGCCGGTATCGGTGGATATGGACCAGTTGTTGTGCTTGCCGCTGCCGTTGACGCCGGCGAAGGGCTTTTCGTGCAGGAGGCAAACAAGGCCGTGCCGCGCCGCCACCTTCCGCATAATCTCCATGGTCAACTGGTTGTGGTCCGTGGCGATGTTGGTGGTGGTATAGATGGGCGCCAGCTCGTGCTGAGCGGGAGCCACTTCGTTGTGCTCGGTCTTGGCCAGGATGCCCACCTTCCAGAGTTCGTCGTTCAGGTCCGCCATGTAGGCTTCCACCGCGGGTTTGATGGCGCCGAAGTAGTGGTCGTCCATTTCCTGACCCTTGGAGGGCTTGGCTCCGAAGAGGGTTCTGCCGGTGTAGCGGAGGTCCGGTCTCTTATCGTACATCTCCTGCGTAATAAGGAAGTATTCCTGTTCGGGACCCACGGAGGAGCGGACGCACTTGGCGGTGTCGTTGCCGAAGAGCCGCAGAATCCGCAGAGCCTGCTTGTTCAGGGCTTCCATGGAGCGCAGAAGCGGGGTTTTCTTGTCCAGAGCGTGGCTGCCGTAGGAGCAGAACGCGGTGGGGATGCAGAGTGTCTTTCCCTTTCTGAAGGCGTAGGACGTGGGATCCCAAGCGGTATAACCTCTGGCCTCGAAGGTGGCTCTCAGACCGCCGCTGGGGAAGGAGGAAGCGTCCGGCTCACCCTTGATGAGCTCCTTGCCGGAGAACTCCATAATGACGCCGCCGTCCGGGGAAGGTGAGATGAAACTGTCGTGCTTCTCGGCGGTGATACCCGTAAGGGGCTGGAACCAGTGGGTGTAGTGGGTCGCGCCCTTCTCCACCGCCCAGTCTCTCATGGCCGCCGCAACCGCGTTGGCCACGCCGATATCCAGCTCGGTGCCCTCATCGATGGTCTTCCGCAAAGAGGAATAGACCTTTTCGGACAGAGCCGCTTTCATTACTCTGTCATCGAAAACCATACTGCCGAAATAATCTTTTACCGTTGCCATAATACATCTCCTTTTGATGGCCCTAAAAAGACTTAGGCGCCCTCAGCGCGTGCCCGCGCTAAAGACGCCTTTGCCTTTTCGGTTTGGTTTACTGCCTCGGTTAAAAGAAAAAGACGTCTCTGAGCCTTAGCTCAAAGACGCCGTTGCCTTTTAACTTCACGCCTTTATTATACACCCCTCAAAAATCCCTGTCAAGCCCTTTTTTAAAACTTTTCCGGAAATTTTTTGCTTTTTCCGAAAAAGCCTATTGACATTCATCCCCAAGGGTCGTATAATAAATGAAAATGAGCAAAGGCGTTCATTTCGATAGACTGGGTCATATCGGGATGAGCGCTTTTTTGCTTATCGGTAACACGAAAGGAATCGTTATGAAAAAAGAAGGTCAGATTCGAATTCCCTCGGGTTGCGCCATCGCGGCCGTAATTTCCCGAGAAGGAAACCGGATATCCGGCGAGTCCGTAATTGAGGCAATGAAGCCCATGCACGACAGATCCAACGGTCTGGGCGGCGGCTTCGCGGGCTACGGCATATATCCGGACTACAAAGATTTCTACGCCCTCCACATGTTCTTCGACTCACGGGACACCCGCAAGAGATGCGAAGCTTTCCTTAAAGAAAGGTTCGAAATCGTCAAGTCGGAGCTCATCCCCACCCGCAAGATGCCGGAAATCACCGACGAGCCCATGATTCACCGCTACTTCGTGGCGCCCCTCCAATCCGTTCTGGCTAATCTTCAGCTGGACGAAAAGGAGCTGGTGGCCCGGACGGTAATGAGAATCAACGAGGGCCTGGACGGCGCCTACGTGTTCTCCAGCGGCAAGAATATGGGAACCTTCAAAGCGGTGGGTTTCCCGGAAGACATCGGCGTCTACTACAAGCTGGACGAATACGAGGGCTACTCATGGACCGCCCACGGCAGATACCCCACAAACACCCCCGGTTGGTGGGGAGGCGCCCATCCTTTCACCCTCCTGGACTACTCCGTTGTTCACAACGGAGAGATTTCCTCCTACGACGCCAACAGACGCTTTATCGAAATGTTCGGCTACAAGTGCACCCTCCAGACGGACACCGAGGTCATTACATATATAATGGATTACCTCATAAGGGTTCAGGGCCTCACCTTGGAAGAAGCGGCCAAGGTTGCCGCCGCCCCCTTCTGGAGCACCATCGAGAACATGGCCGACGAGGAAGAGAAAAAGCGTCTCAAATACCTGCGCACCGTGTTCCCGGGTCTTCTCATCACCGGCCCCTTCTCCATCATCCTGGGCTTCGACGGCGGTCTTATGGCTCTGAACGACCGTCTGAAGCTCCGCTCCATGGTGGTGGGCGAAAAGGACGATAAGGTCTTTATCGCCAGTGAGGAAGCGGCCATTCGGGCCATGGAACCGAACGCCGAAAACATCCGCTACCCCGCGGGCGGCGAACCGGTTATCGTTAAAGTAAAGGAAGGTGCGTTCTGATGGGAGTTGATTTCATATACCCCGAATTTGAGGTTGTCCGAAACGAGGACAGATGTATAGCCTGCAGAGTCTGCGAGCGGCAGTGCGCCAACGAGGTCCACAGCCTGCATCCGGAAAAGGGCATCATGGTAAGCGACGAGTCCAAATGCGTCAATTGCCAGCGCTGCGTCTCCCTCTGCCCCACCCGGGCTCTCAAAATCGTCAAAAGCGACTGCGTTTTGCGGGAAAACGCCAACTGGCAAAACGACACAATAAAGGAAATATACAAACAGGCGGGCAGCGGCGGCGTTCTGCTCTCTTCCATGGGCAATCCCAAACCCCTGCCGGTCTACTGGGACAAGATTCTCATCAACGCTTCCCAGGTAACAAACCCCTCCATCGACCCTCTGCGGGAGCCCATGGAAACCAAGGTGTTCCTTGGCAAGAAGCCCGACAGGATTACCAGAGACGCCGAGGGCAACCTCGTCAATAACCTTCAGCCCCAGATCGAGCTGTCCATGCCGGTTATGTTCTCCGCCATGAGCTACGGCTCCATCAGCTACAACGCCCACGAGTCGCTGGCTCGGGCGGCGGAGGAGCTGGGCATTCTCTACAACACCGGCGAGGGCGGCCTCCACGAGGACTTCTACAAATACGGCGCCAACACCGTTGTGCAGGTTGCCAGCGGCAGATTCGGCGTCCACGAGGACTACCTCTCCGCCGGCGCCGCCATCGAGATTAAGATGGGTCAGGGCGCCAAGCCCGGCATCGGCGGACACCTGCCCGGCGCGAAGATTGTGGGCGACGTGTCCCGCACAAGAATGATCCCCGAGGGCTCCGACGCCATATCCCCCGCCCCTCACCACGACATCTACTCCATCGAGGATTTGCGGCAGCTGGTATTCTCCCTGAAGGAAGCCACCGAGTACAAGAAACCGGTTATCGTCAAAGTGGCCGCGGTCCACAACATCGCCGCCATCGCCGGCGGCATCGCCCGCAGCGGCGCCGACATCATCGCCATCGACGGTTTCAGAGGCGGCACCGGCGCGGCTCCCACCAGAATCAGAGACAACGTGGGAATCCCCATCGAACTCGCCCTGGCCTCCGTTGACAGACGGCTCCGGGAAGAGGGAATCCGCAACAACGTATCCCTCGTCGTGGGCGGCTCCGTCAGAAGCGCCGCGGACGTGGTTAAGGCCGTAGCGTTGGGCGCCGACGCCTGCTACATCGCCACCGCCGCCCTGCTGGCTCTTGGCTGCCACCTCTGCCGCACATGCCAGACCGGCAAGTGCAACTGGGGCATCGCCACCCAGCGGCCGGAACTTGTGAAGCGCCTCAATCCGGACATCGGAAGCAAGCGGCTGGTGAACCTCATGACCGCCTGGCGCCACGAGATAACGGAAATCATGGGCGGCATGGGCATCAACTCCATCGAGGCTCTCCGGGGCAACAGACTTATGCTTCGGGGCATCGGCCTCACCGACCGGGAGCTCAAGACATTGGGCATCTCCCACGCGGGAGAGTGACATATGAAACGAATATACGTCAACGAAAAACGGTGCATCGCCTGCCACCTCTGCGAATACAACTGCGCCTTCGCCAACTCCGGCAAGCCGGACATGGTAAGCGCCCTTAAAGGCAAACGTATCTACCCCCGCATCCACGTTGAGGGAGACGAGAAAATATCCTACG
>JAGDDM010000066.1 GCA_017958015.1 Abditibacteriota bacterium
ATCTACTGATTTCCCCCTTTCCGCCTTCTTCTAACGCAAGGATACCCCTGTTGAAGGGGAGACCCCGGCTTGACACCGGGAGGCGGAACCATATTTGATAAGAACCTTATCATGAAACGATTCTTTTTGACAGCGGTTGTTCTTCTTGCGGCGACAAATCTTTTTGCCGGTGTAACTCAAAACAAAGACGGCGGCTACACCGCTTCCGGCTCCCTCTACAAAGTCGCTCTCACCGCCGACGGCTGTATTCACTCTCTGATTGTCGGCGGCGTTGAGGCCCTTGAGCGGGTGGGCGTCAATCAGGGGGGATACCTGACCCGTAACGATGAGTACGCCGCCGGAGATTCCGGCAAAATCAACGGAAACAAAGTCACGTTCGAGGGCAAAGTCTCCCGGGTTGTCTACGATTTCGAGGACAACTTTTTCCGCGTCGCCGTAACCGGTAAGGGGTCCGGGGACCTTGTGTATCACATGACTTTCCCCAAATACGTCATGCGCACCCCCGACGGCAGATATACCCAAAACAACATCCGCATGGAGACATACAACACCGTGGATATGTTCTTTGGCGGTGATTATTATCTGACCCTGGAGGGCGTGCATACGCGCACGGATTTTCAGGGTCACGCTGTCCGCGGCGCCGACCTTTTCGGGGTCATAACCGTGACGCCCAAGCCGGTGACGGCGGAGGAGCGGAAGCGGTGCCGTGAGATAACTCTGCCCGCGGACAAACTCTACTCCGATTTGAACGTCTACTCGCCCCAAGACTACCGGGTTTTCCAGCGCAGGGACCGCTATGGAGGCGACGTGACTTTCTCCGGCTCCGCGCCGAAGGACGCTGACAAGGTTGAGGTCCGCCTTTTCGGGAACACAACAACCTGCTTTGTGGACACGCAATTTATCGAGGTTCCTTTCTCGAAGGTCGACGGAAGCTTCCTCTATGACATGTTCATCGCTCCCGGAGGCTGGTACAGGGCTCAGGTGCGGTATTTCAGGGGCGGCAAAGCGGCGAAAACCGTGACAATAGACCACGTGGGCATGGGTGAGGTGTTTATCGGCGCCGGTCAGTCCAACTCCACCTCCTGCGGTCAGTATCAGACGAAGCAGACAAGCGGAATGGTGTCGAGCTTCGACGGCAAGGTGTGGCGTGTGGCCAACGACCCCCAGCTGGGCGCCCAGGATTGGTGTTACAGTTGCTACCACGGCAGTTACTACCCCGCCTTCGGGGACGCCATGTATAAGAAGTACGGCGTGCCCATAGGCATCGTATCCTCCGGTTTCGGCGCCACCTCCATCGAGGAATGGCAGCCCGACGCGGCTCAAAAGATTCACGACAGACCCCAACTTTTTAAGTTCCTCTCCGACAGGATAAACTACTTCGGTCCCCAAGGCTTCCGGGCGGTGCTGTGGCACCAAGGGGACGGGGATTCCGCCCGCGAAACCGAAGACGGCTACATTAAGATGAAGCGGATGATCGACGCCTCCCGTGATCTGGCCGGTTGGTACGTGCCCTGGTTTGTGGCAAAAGTATCCTATTGCAATCCGGACTATCCGGAACTTCCCGGTATTCGGGGAGTCCATCAGAAGCTGTGGGACACCGGCGTGGCTCTCCCCGGTCCCGACACGGACACTCTTCGGGGCGATATGCGGGACAATGACGGTCAGGGCATCCACTTCTCGCCCAAGGGTCTCAAGGCCCACGGGGAAATGTGGGCGGACGCGGTATCTCGCTATCTTGATAAGGTTCTCTAACGTAAGTTCGCACGGCTTGAAAAGCACGCTGTTTTTACGGACCCGCGAGTGATGTCCGCCCTTGCGGGCGGGTGATGTATCGCTTCGCGATGTGATGTTTGCTCTTCGAGCAAGTGATGTGCGCTTCGCTTCGCTGGCGCGTGGCGGTGTCGCCTACGGCGACGAATTATAAATTTAACTTTGCGGGGTTGGTGCTAACCCCTAACCCCTAAAACCTGAAATAAAAGAGGCAAAAAGATGAAAGTCACTCCCTTCGTGGGAACAATGGTTGATATGTTTCTGGGCTACGGCGGCGGATGTTATCTGAACATCGCCCCCAACGGCACCGTGTCCATGTGTAAAGCGGGAAGCACCTATTTTATGGAGCGTCCCGTCTGCGGCGCGTCGGGCTTTGTGTGCCTTCCCGACAAGACCGTTTTCGGCTTGTGCGGCACCCCGTATCCCGTGGCTCTCGATTTCTTTAAGGACGCGGAAGTGGCGGCGGAGCAGTCAAAGGTGACCGTTGACTATCCCCGGGCGAAGATTGTCTACGACTTCCGAGAGGATGACATTCTCGTTTCCCTGACGGCTAAGGACGATGAGGTTTGGTTCTGCATGAAGCTCCGAAACGACGGCTTTTTGCGCACTCCCGACGGCAGATATATCCCCAGCGGCTACCCGGTGCAGACCTTCGACAGCGTAACCTACTTCGCCGGGAAGGCGTACAACCTCACCTTCGAAAACGTGAAAGTGGGCTGGGGCTACATCGTGATGAAAGCCGCCGCCGGTGAGACATCGACCATGACAATCACCGCCGAACCCAACACGGCCGAGGAAAAGGAATATCTCCGATTCCGGCGCCTCACTCCCGACAAGCGGAGCGGCACTTTCAACCTCTATTCTCCCTCCGAGTACCGTGTTTTCCAGCGGGACACAAAGGATTTCGGCGACGTTATCGTCTCCGGCTACTGCGACAAGAGCTACGACAAGGTGGCGATAGACATAAACGGCGTAAAGGGCGAATCGGACGTGGACAAAACCACCGGCGGCTTCTCCTTTACGGTCAGAGTGCCCGCGGGCGGTTGGTATAAAGCCGAAGCGTCCGCCCTTAAAAGCGGCGAGGTTGTCGAAAAGAAAATTATCGACAAAGTAGGCGTGGGCGAGGTGTTCGTGGGCGCCGGTCAGTCCAATTCCACCAACAGCGGCGAGTTCCAGACGAAGCAGGAAAGCGGAATGGTGTCCTGTTACGACGGCAAGTTGTGGCAGCTCGCGAACGACCCGGTGATGGGCGCTCAGGACGAAAGCGGCGGCGGCAGCTACTATCCCGCCTTCGGGGATGCCCTCTACGCCAAGTACAAAGTGCCCGTGGGCATCGTCTCCACCGGTGTCGGGGGTAGCGCCATTCGCCAGTGGATGCCGGACGGCGACTTCTCCCTCATGTACCTGCCGGAGCGGGGCAGAATGTTCGATTTGATGATGAACAAGATTTACAAACTTGGCAAGGGCGGCTTCAGAGCCCTTTTGTGGCACCAGGGCGAGGCGGACGCGGACGGCGACCCGGAGCGGAACTACGCGAGCATGGTCCGCATTATCCGCACCTCCACCGAGGAAGCGGGTTGGTACTTCCCTTGGTTCGTGGCGAAGGCCTCCTACATCGACGCCCAGCACCCCACATACGACAGCATTCGCACCGTTCACCAGCGGCTCTGGGACAACGGCATCGCTCTTCCCGGCCCGGACACCGACGAACTCCGGGGCGACTGCAGAGACACCGACGGCGCGGGAATACACCTGTCGCCCAAGGGACTCAAGGCTCACGGAGAAATGTGGGCGGAATGCGTAAGCAGATATTTGGATGAAATTTTATGAGGTTATCAGGACCTGATAACCTGAAACCTGATTTCAAATAAAGGGCATATAATGAAACGATTTACTTTTCTTCTCATAACTTTCCTCGCGGCAACAACTCTTTTCGCCGATGTGGTTCAAAACAAAGACGGTTCCTATACCGCCGACATCACCGGCGGCTCCGCGGTAATAGACGGCAACGGCTGCGTGTCCTCCCTGAAGTTGGGTGGGGCGGAGTTCCTGTCGATAAGAGAGGATCGTGCCGCCGGGTTCTTCGGTCCCGCGGACAAGGAGGTTTTCGGCTTCTACGGCTCCCCCAAATCCGTTAAGGCTCAGCCCTTCAAGGCGAAAAGCCTGTCAGCCGAGGGCGACAAAGTGACGGCGACCTACGACGAGGGAAAAGTGGTCTACGACTTCACCGGCGGGAAGCTCAAGATTTCCCTTACCTCCGCAATCGACGCCTACTATTACCTCCGCATCATGTACTACGGCGGCCTTCTGCGCACTCCCGACAACCGCTATCTGCCCTCCCACTATCCGGTGCAGACCTTCACCAAGGCGGCCCTGTTTACGGACTGCGACTACAATCTTTTAATCGAGGGCACGGACATCGAGTGGAGTTATATTGTTCTGCGTCCGAACCGCTCCCTTTTGCTCACTCCCCGGAAGAACACCCCGGAGGACACGGAGACCTACAAACTCCGCACATCTCCCAGCGGCACCCACACCTGCGTGGTGTCGCCGAAGGAATATCAGGTGTTCCAGCGCCGCACCAAGGACATGGGTGTCATCAGAATCGAGGGAATCGCCGACCGAAAAACCGACGAGGTGAAGGCTCAGCTCGAGGGCGTTTGGTACGACATTCCGATTAACAAGGCCGACGGCGGCTTCGGCAGGAGCATTCCTTACAGCGCCGGCGGTTGGTACACAATTGATATAGTGGGCAAGTCCGGCGGCAAGAGGGTTTGGCAAAAGACGATTAACCGTGTGGGTATAGGCGAGGTGTTCGTGGGCGCCGGTCAGTCCAACTCCACCAACAGCGGCGAGTTCCAGACCAAGCAGGAGAGCAACATGGTGTCCTGCTTCGACGGCAGATTTTGGCAGCTTGCCAACGACCCGGTTCTCGGCACCCGTGACGGAACCGGCTGCGGCAGCTACTATCCCGCCTTCGGGGATGCCCTCTACGCCAAGTATAAAGTCCCCATCGGCATCGTCTCCACCGGCTACGGCGGCAGCAACGCCGAGCGGTGGACTCCCGACACGACGAATCTCGTGGACAAGGACAGGCTCTACGATTATATGATGTCCCGAATCCGCGCTCTGGGGCCCTACGGGTTCAGAGCCCTGCTCTGGCATCAGGGCGAGGCTGACTACCGAAGCGAGGCGGAAGATTGTTACGCAAACCTTTGCAAACTCATTCGGGCCGCCCGTGAGGACGCCGGTTGGTACTTCCCCTGGTTTGCCGCCAAAACCACTTATCACAGCCCGAAGTACCCTCGGTGGGACCATGTTCGGGACGTGTATCAGCGCATCTGGGACGAGGGTATCGCCCTTCAGGGTCCGGACACGGACACCCTCACCGGCGACTACCGGGACATGAACGGCGAGGGAATACACCTGTCGCCCAAGGGGCTCAAAAAACACGGGGAAATGTGGGCGGAAGTCGTTTCGGAGTATTTGGACGAGGTTTTATGAGGTTATCGGATTTCGGGTAATGCGCCGCGTAAAACCCGAAACCCGATATGATAAAAAAAGGAAACGGTCATGAAATTACTTGCCTTTTTTATTCTTCTTTTCGCGGGGGCGTCATCCCTTTCCGCCGCCGTTACGAAAACCGATGACGGTTACACCGCCTCTTTCGCCGACGGCACCGTGAAAATAGGCGCCGACGGGAGTATCGTATCTTTCAAAATAG
>JAGDDM010000067.1 GCA_017958015.1 Abditibacteriota bacterium
GGCGTCGGAGGCTTTCCGGGAGCCCTCGAAGCTGTCGAAATTATCCAGCCAATCTTTCAGAGCTTCCGCCAGAGAGCCGGAGGATTCGGCCAGCAAGGCCTCAATTTTCGCCTTCTGGGCGTTTCTCTGCTCGCGGTCGGAGAGGAACATGCCCAGCTGCAATTCCGCGTTGTTCTCGAAAAGGCTATTGGTCCAGGCCGGGCCTTGACCCCGCTTGTTGGTGGTGTAGGGGATGCCGGGCATGGGGGAGCCCCAGGCCTGGGAGCAGCCGGTGGCGTTGGCCCAGTAGACTCTGTCGCCGAAGAGCTGGGTAAGCAGTTTGGCGTAGGAAGTCTCGGCGCAGCCGGCGCAGGCGGCGGAGAACTCAACCAGCGGCTGTCTGAACTGGGAGCCCTTCACGGTGTAGGGGCTCATAACGTCGCCCTTGTCGGAGAGGCCGAGTCCGTAGTTCCAGGCGGTTTTGCTTTCCTCGGAGAGCACCGCCGGGGCCATGGTAAGGGCCTTTTCCTTGGCGGGGCACACGTTGGCGCAGCTGCCGCAGCCGGTACAGTCGAAGGCGGAGACGCTTATGTTAAACTTAAACTCTTTGTCTTTGATGCCCTTGGCGGGAACGGTGTCGAACCCTTTGGGGGCCGCCGCCGCTTCAGCGTCCGTGAGGAGATAGGGCCTTATGGCCGCGTGGGGGCAGACGAAGGCGCAGCGGTTGCACTGAATACACTTGTCCGGATCCCACTTTGGCGCGTTCACGGCGATTCCCCGCTTTTCGTAGGCGGTGAGGCCAAGGTCGATGACGCCGTCCTCTCTGCCTTTGAAAGCGCTGACGGGCAAATCGTCGCCCTTCTGGTTGTTGATGGGGATGAGGATGTTTCTCACAACATCCGGCAGGTTCGGGTCGAGAACCGGGTCGTCGTTTTCGCAGTTTGCCCAGCTGTCCGGAACATTAACCTCGAAGACTTCGCCGGCGCCGGCGTCGATGGCCGCCACGTTCTTGGCGACAACGCTCTCGCCCTTGGCGAAGTAGGTGCGTTTCGCCGCTTCTTTCATATTGGCGAGGGCCTCTTCCGGGGGAATGAGGGCGGAAACCTTGAAGAAGGCCGCCTGAAGAACCGTGTTGGTGTGGCTCCCCAAACCCAGTCTCTGGGCGATGGCGGTGGCGTCTATGACGTAAAATTTGATGTTCTTTTCTTTAATGAGGCGCTTCACTCTGCCGGGCAGGTGTTTCGCCAGCTCCTCGGGGTCGCTGCCCCAATTGCAGTTCAAAAGGAAGCTGCCGCCCTTCTTAATCTCCTCCACAATGTCGTAGCGGTCGATATAGCTCTGGCTGTGGCAGGCGGCGAAATCCGCGGACTTCACGTAGTAGGAGCTCTCTATGGGCTGTTTTGACAGGCGGATGTGGGACTTGGTGACGCCGTAGGATTTCTTGGCGTCGTACTCAAAGTATGCCTGGGCGTACATGTCGGCGCAGTCGCCCAAAATTTTAACGGTGTTGTGATTGGCGCCCACGGTGCCGTCGCCGCCCAGACCCCAGAACTTGCAGCTGTAAATGCCCTTTTCCGGGTCGCCGTCGCCGATGCCCTCAATCTCGGGTGTGGGCAGGGACAGGTGGGTGACGTCGTCCTCGATGCCTATTGTGAAACTCTCCACGGGCTTTTCCGCCGCGAGGTTCTCGAAGGCCGCCACGATTTGGCAGGGGTCCGTGTCCTTGGAGCTGAGGCCGTAGCGCCCGCCGATGACCCGAATCTTGTCGGAGCCCTCGATTTCACGCACGGCGGCCACAACGTCCAGATAGAGGGGCTCGCCTATGCTGCCCATTTCCTTGCAGCGGTCGAGAACGGCAATCCGCTTGACGCTCTTCGGGAGCGCCGCGGCGAAATGCTTCAACGAGAACGGTCTGTAAAGGTGAACCTGGAGATAGCCGGTCTTTTTGCCGTGCTTGTTGAGATAGTCAACCGCTTCCTTGGCGGCGCCGGAGACGGAACCCATGGCGATAATCACGTCGGTGGCTTCCGGGTCGCCGAAGTAGTCGAAAAGGTGATACCGGCGGCCGGTGATTTCCGCGACTTTGGCCAGATAGTCGTCAACGATGTCCGGAAGGGCGTTGTAGAAGGGGTTGTTGGCTTCCCGAACCTGGAAATAGACGTCGCCGTTCTGGACCGTGGCCCGCAGTTCCGGGTGCTCCGGGTTGAGAGCGTGGTCCCGGAAGGCGTCCAGAGCCTTCATGTCGACGAGGGCGGAGAGCTTTTTGACGTCGGGCATGTCGATTCGGCTCAACTCGTGGGATGTGCGGAAGCCGTCGAAGAAATGCATGAAAGGAACGCCGCCCTTGATGGCGGAGAGGTGGGCAACCGCGGCCAAATCCGCCGCTTCCTGGACGCTGCCGGAGGAGAGCTGAGCCCAACCGGTCTGGCGGCAGGCCATAACGTCGGAGTGGTCGCCGAAAATACTGAGGGCGTGGGTGCCCACGGTGCGGGAGGCTATGTGGAGAACGCCGGGAAGCCGCTCACCGGCGATGCGGTAGAGCACCGGGATCATAAGCATGAGACCCTGGCTGGAGGTGTAGCTTGTGGCCGGGGAACCCGCCTGAAGGGCTCCGTGAACCGCGCCGATGGCTCCCGCCTCGGACTGCATTTCGATAAGCCGTACCGGCTGACCGAACATGTTCTTTCTGCCCTTGGCGCTCCAAGCGTCGGTACTCCCCGCCATGGGTGACGAGGGAGTAATGGGGTATATGGCGGCGATTTCGGTGAATTCGTAAGCAACGTGGGCGGCGGCGCCGTTACCGTCGACGGTCATAAAGTTTTTGGACATTTGTATTTCCTTGATTATACAAGGTGTCAGGTGTCGGGTGCCGGGTGTCAGGGAATGTGTCCGCCTTTGGCGGACGGATTATATAACCCACATTGCAAAGTTGGCTTATATAATCCGTTCGGCGACAGCCGAACACCGTCCCTGGCCCCTGACCCCTGACCCCTGGCCCCTATTTAGATTCTATTCCCAATATCTTACAGGCGTCCTCTCTCATCTTATACTTCAATATCTTTCCCGCGGCGTTCAGGGGGAAGCCGTCGGTGAACGTAATGTATTTGGGGATTTTGTGCCTGGCAAGTCTGGCGGCGGCGAAGGTCCGCATGTCTTCCTCGGTGGCGGTTTCGCCCTTTTTGAGGATAATAAAGGCCATGGCTTCCTCGCCGTACTTCTCGTCCGGAACGCCCACCACCGCCGCGTCGCTGACGGAGGGATGGGTGAGGAAGAACTCCTCTATTTCCTTGGGGTAGAGGTTCTCGCCGCCCCGGATAATCATATCTTTAAGCCGTCCGGTGATGCGGTAGTTGCCGTCCTCGTCTTTGCAGGCCAGGTCGCCGCTGTGGAGCCAGCCCTCCGCGTCCACCGTGTCCCGGGTCTCGTCGGGCATTTTGTAATAGCCCTTCATGGTGTTGTAGCCTTTGGAGCAGAACTCGCCGTTGACGCCGGCGGGCACTTCCTTGCCGGTTTCCGGGTCGATAATCTTGCACTTCACGTGGGGGAAGTCGTAGCCCACGGTCTCGGTGCGGAGCTCCAGAGAGTCGGTCCAGGCGGACATGGTGCTGCCCGGTGAGGACTCGGTTTGGCCGTAGACGCTGACGATGCCGGTCATGTTCATTTCATTGGGGTCCGCCGCCCGGCGCATAAGCTCCGGAGGACAGCCGGAACCGGCCATAATGCCGGTGCGCATGTGGGAAAAGTCCGTTTTGCGGTAGTCCTTGTGGTTGAACATGGCGATGAACATTGTGGGCACGCCGTTGAAACAGGTTATCCGCTCCTGCCGCACGCAGGCAAGGGAGGTTTTTGCGGAGAAATAGGGCATGGGGCACATGGTGGTGCCGTGGGTCATGGAGGATGTCATGGACAGAACCATGCCGAAGCAGTGGAACATGGGCACCTGAATCATCATCCTGTCCGCGGTGGAAAGGCCCATTCTGTCGCCGATACACTTGCCGTTGTTCACCACGGTGTAGTGGGTGAGCATGACGCCTTTGGGGAAGCCGGTGGTACCGGAGGTGTACTGCATGTTGCACACGTCGTCGGGGCGCACGTGGGAAGCCATTCGCAAAATCTCCTCCCGGGGCACGCTGCTTGCCCTGTCCATGGCCTCCTCGAAGGTGAGGCAGCCGGGCATGGAGAAACCGGCGGTGATAACGTTCCGCAGGAAGGGAAGCCGCTTGCAGTGGAGCTGCTTGCCGGGGGTGTTGTCGGCGATCTCCGGACAGAGCTCGTTTATGATTTCCCGGTAGTTGGAGTCCAGAGCGCTTTCAATCATAACGAGAGTGTGGGTGTCGGACTGACGCAGAAGGTACTCCGCCTCGTGAATCTTGTAGGCGGTGTTCACGGTAACGAGTATGGCGCCGATTTTTGTGGTGGCCCAGAAAGTTATGTACCAGGCCGGCACGTTGGTGGCCCAAATGGCAACCTTGCTTCCGGCTCGAACCCCCATGGAAACGAGAGCCCGGGCGAAATTGTCCACGTCCTCCCGAAACTCCTCGTAGGTGCGGGTATAGTCCAGGGTGGTGTACTTGAAACAATACTGGTTGGGGAACTCCTCCACAACCCTGTCCAAAACTTCCGGGAAGGTGAGGTTGATAAGCTCGTCCTTTTTCCAGATATATTCGCCGGTGCCGTCGTGGTTGAGGTAGCGGGTGCGCTTTTTGCCCCGGGTGTCCTCATAGCGGTTCATGTAGTTGATGAAGTAGGCGAAAATAATCTCGAAATCGGTGATATCCTCCATCCAGTTCCGCTTCCACTCAAGGGAGATATAGCCGTCGTAGTCGATGGAGCTGAGGGCCCGCATGAAATCGTCCATGGGCATGTTGCCCTCGCCGATGAGGTTGTAGGTGCGGGCGTCGTCGGAGTCCCGCATGTGGACGTGCTTCACGTAGGCGCCCAAGTTGCGAATTGTCTCCGCGGGGGTCTCGCCCTGGTCCCGGTAGGGGTGGTGCAAATCCCAAAGAACCGCCAGCCGGTCGGAGGCGTAGTCGTCCATCAACCGCCGCAGCCGGGCGGTATCCGTGTATATGCCGGTGGTGTACATGAGGAGGGTGATGCCGGTTTCCTCGGCGTAGGCGATGAGCTCGTCCAGGTTCTTCCGCACCATGGCCTCGTCGTCCCGGAGAGCCTTTATGCTGACGTAGGGAATGTACATGTTCCGGGCGGTGTCCATCAAGTCCTTGAGAATCTTGATGTAGCCTTCCCGGTTTTCCGCGTTGGGAGAGCCGTTGCCGATGCCGCCGTCCTCGGAAGCGATGTCCACGGAGGTGTCCAGCACGGGGATTTCAAGTTTGTGGTCCCGCAGGATTCTGGCCGTGGCTTTGGCGTTGTACTTACAGAAAGGGCCGCCCTTTGATATGAGCTCCGGGGACAGGTGGAGGTTGTAAATCTCGATGCCGGCGAACTTGAGGTCCGCGGCGGCGCTCAGCATTTTCTCCCAGCCCAGATCCGCCCAACCTCGGGTGGAAAAGGAAAGTTTCATTTGTTACTCCTGTTCCTCGTAGACGATTTTGTTCAGGGCGTTGATGTAGGCCCGGATACTGGAGCCGATGATGTCGGTGGAGATGCCTCTGCCGGAATAGACTTTGCCGTTGTGGCGTATCTTCACCAGAGCCTCGCCCATGGCCTCTCTGCCTTCGGTGACGGTCTGAATGCGGAAGTCGTCCAGCTCGTAGTGCTGGCCGGCTATCTTCTCTATGGCAAGGAAGGAAGCGTCGATGGGGCCGTCGCCCAGAGTGACGCTCTCCAATGTCCGATTGTTCTTCTTAATCTTCAGGTGGGCGGTGGAGGTGAGCACGTTGCCGGAGTTTATGACGTAGCTCTCGAGGACGAATGTGGCGGGCACCTGCATGGCGGTGGAGGCGATGACCTTCTCCAGCTCCTTCATGGCCACCTTTTCCTTTTTGCGGGCGATGCGCAGGAACTCGTCGTAAACCTTTATGCTGTCGTCCTCGCTCAGGTCGTAACCCAATCGGGCGACTTCTTTCATAACCGTGGGCAGGTCGTCCTCGGCGGTGAGAATGATTGTTTCGCCGCCGTCGTCCACGCCGTTGTCGAAGGGGCTCTTCTCGCTGCGGCCCGTTTCGCACATCCAGCGAATCTGGTCCGTCACCCGCTTCATTTCCGTGAGGCCCGTCTTGCAGACGGCGCCGCAGGTGTCGCTCTTGGCGCTCAAAATCTTCACTATCTTGGCCAGGGATACCGAGTTCACCGGATAGGCGGCGGCTTTGACCTCGCCGGCTCCGCCCATGACCGCGGCGACGGCGCAGGCGTCCGCCATGGCAAGCTCGTCGGAACAGCCCACGCCCAAGACAACGTCGCGAAGCTCCGGCACTTCGGCGTAGAGCTTTTCGATGAACTCACCGAACTCCCGGGGCAGCATGGCGCCGGCGGCGTCGCAGACCGTGACCGTGGAAGCGCCGGACTCTATGGCCGCCTTAATCGCCGAGCAGAGGAACTCCGAATCGGCGCGGGTGGCGTCGTCGGCGATGAACTCCACGTCGGCGCAGAGGGCCTTGCAGGAAGCTACGGTGTCCTCGATGGCGGTGAGCATGGCGGGGGCCTTCAGGTGGTGGATATATTCCATCTGGGCGGGGCTTACGGCAGCCGGAACCTGCAGACGGGGATGGGCCGCCTCCCGCAGAGCGTTCCAGGTGAGGGCCGCGCTTTCGGGCACAAGGCTCACCGGAACGGCCAGGACGCTGTTCTTGACGGAGGAGGCGATGGACTTGATGCGAAGTCCGTCGATCTTCCGCCGGTCGATGCCCTCAATCTCAATCACATCCGCGCCCAGGCGGTCAAGGAGCTTGGCGGTTTCGAGCGTCTCCTTGAATGTAAGGGAAACGTCCTTGGTGCCGGACTGCTTCATCGTAATGTCGCTGATTCGAACTTCTCTCATGGTGCCTCCTGTCAATAGGGGTCGAAAAAAATTTTTTGACGCTTATTGCGTTTTCGCTTTTAAATGCTATA
>JAGDDM010000068.1 GCA_017958015.1 Abditibacteriota bacterium
CACCCCCGTTCCCGGCGGTGTGGGTCCCATGACAATCGCCATGCTGCTGTCCCAGACGGTAAAGAGCGCCAAACTTACATTGAAATAATTGTGTAGAGGCTTGGCGCCGGGGGCGGTGTCGGTTATATAATCGTCCGCGAACGAACGCAGCCCTATTCCCTTAAAGGAGAAAAACATGAAAAAGCTTATCTTCGTTCTCATCTTCGCCGCCCTGTGCGCCCCCGCCTGTGCCAAGGAAAAATCCATAGCGGAGCTTAATCCCGAGTTCGAGGAGCGCGTCATTCAGGCTCTGAAGCCGAAGAACCTCACCCCTTGGGGTTTCAAGAGCGTCACTCAGCCCCTGTGTCTCTTTTTCTTCAGCGACGTTCACGGCGACGCCCGGGCTCTCGACCGCTGCATGAGGTTCTACGACCGCTACGAAAAATATTTCGACGACGCCGTGTGCGCCGGCGACGTGGTGGAAGCCTCTGTTCTCATGGACTTCTCCTATTGGGGCAAGACAAAGGGCGCGGAAAAGGTGCTTATAGCCCTTGGTAACCACGAATCCCAGAAGTCCCACCTTCCCGACGGCGAGAAGGGCTACGTTCTCCACGGCGTGTCCTACGAACGCTACTTCGCTCCCCTCATCAAGAACTGGAACGTTGTAAACAACCCGGACGACACCTGGTACTACAAGGACTACACGGAAAAGAAAATCCGCTTGGTGGTTATCGACTGCATGATGCGCAAGGGAATCGACGACGAGGGCGCGGAAGCCCAGTTCGCCTGGTTCAGGAAAGTCCTGACCGACGCGAGAGTAAAGGGTCTCCACGTGCTCATGGTGAACCATATTCCCCTGTACAATATGGCGCCCATAGAGTGCAATTTCACCAACCTGAACAAATTCCAAGGCGACGCGTCCGAAACCGTGCGGTATCAGGAAGAGATAGAAAAGTTTAAGGAAAAAGGCGGCGAGTTCATCTGCTGGCTCGGCGGCCACAACCACTGGGATCAGATGGGATACAACAAGGACTTCCCCACCCAGCTTTCTTTCTGCACCGCCGCCGCCTGCGACTACCAGTGCGAAGTCTACTCCGACATGATGAGAGTTAAGGGCACCCGGTGCAACGACTGCGTCAACGCCGTCATCATCGACACCACCTGCGACACCCTGAAGGTCATCCGGGCGGGCGCCAACATCGACAGCTATCTGCGTCCCCACAACACCATAGCCGTAAATTATAAGACCCTTGAAGTAATCAGTCAGAATTAATGTTCGGTATTCGGATTTCGGCGACCGATTCCCGCGACAAAGGTAAAAATATGCGCATTTGTCTAAACTGCAACCTTATACTGAAAGAAACGGACTACATCTGCCCGAAGTGCGACAAGGAATCCATCCTTGTGGACCCGGACAGCGCGGCTCACGCTTATAACGTGGGCAACATATACGAAACCAACGGCCAGACGGAAGAGGCGGCGGTTTGGTACCGGCTGGCGGCGGAGCGCGAACCCCTGAATGAGGAATACAAGCTGGCTCTGGACCGCATAACCGCCCTCAGCGCCGCCCACGAGAAGCTGCGCAGCGTGTTAATCTCGGAAACCGGAGACAATATTACCCACCAAAACGCTCTTCCCTTTATCATCGCCGCCATGGTGATAGCCCTTCTGCTCACCGGATATTTCATCTTCCGGGCGACCCAAAAGGGTCTGGTGGACTCAAGGAGACAGATCTCCTCGGAAGTCACCCGAATGCCTTCCGCCAAGCAGAGCGGCACCGGCACCGTGGGCACCACCCGGCGGAACAGCGGCAGAGTTTCCTCCACCGCTCCCGCGTCGAGACCCACCTCCTCGGAAAACCGGAACGCCAACACCCGCACCTCCGGTGAGTCCTCCGTGTCCGCCACCCTCATGCAGTCCGAAGCAATCAGGGGCAACGGCGCTTCCGTTGACGACGTAATAGCCGACCCCAGAGCCGGCACCGTGACCATCACCCTGGTTATCCCCGCCAGCACCGCCTCCAACCGAAACAGCGTTTTGAACACGGCGGCCATAGCGGCGGCCACCGCGGCGGCATCAAACGGAGAGATTCGGGAAATAACCGTTCGCTGCGTAACCAAGGCGGACGGCGCCAACCAAATCGTATTTGTGGGCGACACCACCTCGGAAGCCATGCGCTCCCTCACCACCGGCGCCACGGCGGAGGACATCAACGCCGGATTCGCCAATCAGTGGTGGAGACAGTAAATTGAAACACCTCGCGGCGGTAATTCTTATCGCCCTGTGCGCCGCATCCCTCCACGGAGCGGCAATAACGAAAACACCCGACGGCACCTTTCTCGTTACCGCGGCCGAATACAAAGCGGCGGTATCGGAAAAAGGCGCCGTCTCCTCGTTTATATCCCACGGCGTCGAGTTCATCGACCCCGCCGCAGACCCCAAAGTCGATTTCGGCCCTCTGCGGGTCTTCGGCAACATGATTGCGGGAAACAACATTCGCTTCGAGTGCACGGAAAAATACATGAACATCACCGTTTCGGCGGATTACCGAGCGGAGATTGACGCCGAAGCTTTCCGGGACGGCCTCGGGAATATCATCAAAACTCCCCAGCGCCGGGACCTCATCAAAAACGCCCTCTTCTACAAAAGCGGCAAGGCCCTCATTGTTCGGGGAGCGAGCATGACCGAAGGCTACGGCTACGATTGGGGCGAAGGCACCGGAACAACCACGGAAGTCCGCCTGGCGCCCGTTTCCACCCTCACCCTCATGCCCCGATACGACACCGACATCCTCGAGGACCGGCGGATCGACGAGGCTCTGGGGGTTAGGGACGAGGATTTCGACATAGAGTCCCCCACGGACTGCCGGGTGTTCAAACGGGGCACCCCGGTTATCGTGAAAGGCACCCTCGGTAAGAAATACAACCGCCTCAGCGTCCGTGTTCTCGGAAAAGTTTACGACGTTCCGGTTAAGGGCGGCAAATTTTACAAAGAAATAAACCTCCCCGCCGGTGGTTGGTACGAAACGGATTTCCTGGCCCAAGGGGACGCCCTTCGCAAGGAAAAGCGCATAAAGCGCGTGGGCGTGGGGGACGTGTTCGTCACATGCGGCCAGTCCAACGCCACAAACCTCGCTTTCGGACAGATAGACCAGACAAGCGGCATGGTCAGTGTCACCGACGGCAAAATCTGCCGCCTGGCCGCCGGCCCCGCTCCGGGAGTTTTCGATGGGAGCGACAGGGGCAACTTCTACCCCGCCTTCGGGGACGCCCTGTACAGGGCCACCGGCGTTCCGGTGATGATTGCCGCTGTGGGCAAAGGGGGCTCCTTCGCCAGGGAATGGCTGCCGGGCACCGAATGCCACCGCTACCTCATGAACCGAATCAAACAGCTGGGCGCCGTCACCGCCGTGCTGTGGCACCAGGGCGAAAGCGACTACGACACCCCCGGAGACGAGTATTTCGACACCATGAAGCAAATAATCCGGTCAACGGACCTGCCTTGGTTCGTCGCCGTGGCAACAAAACTCTACCCGGAACAGCCGGAAGTGACCCAAATAAGAGAGGCCCAAAAACGGCTGGCGGCGGAACACGTTGCCTTGCCCGGGCCGGACACGGACACTTTGGGAGCGGAGTACAGAGACTACACCGCCGCCCACTTCAACGAAAAGGGCCTTGTCCGCCACGGGGAAATGTGGGCGGAATCGGTCCTCGCCGCCATGAAAGAGCTTAAAAAATGAGACATTACAGATTTTTCGTACCTCCGGAAAACGTATCGGAAAACCTCGTCACGCTGCCCGCAGACGTGGTCCGCCAACTCACCAAGGTTCTCCGGGCGAAACCGGGAGAGAAGATAACGATAATCGACGGCACCGGCAGGGAGTACGAGTGCCTTTTCGACGGAAGGGAACAATCGGAGATAGTATCCGAGTCTAAATGCATATGCGACCCGGAGGCGAAGGTAACCCTCATTCAGGTACTGCCCAAGGGGGAGAAGATAGACCTCATTCTCCGAATGATAACGGAGCTCGGGGCCGGCGAGATGGTTATCGCCCTCTCCGAGCGGGCGGTGTCACGTCCCGACGCGAAATCCGCGGAAAAGAAGATGAAACGCCTTGAGAAAATCGCCGCGGAATCGGCGGAGCAGTGCGGAAGAAGCGTTGTGACGAAAATCACCGGAATCATTTCCTTCGACGAAGCCGTAAAGATGGGCGCCGATTACGATTTGCGGCTTTTCGCCTACGAGGAAGAAGAAAAAAATTCTTTGGATTCGATTTTACATGAGACAAATTCGGCGAAATCGGCTATAATATTTATAGGGTGCGAAGGCGGCTTCACCAAAGAGGAAACGGACTCCGCCGTCGAAGCGGGCTGGACTCCCGTGAGCCTGGGAAAACGTATTCTCCGGGCGGACACCGCCGCTGTGGCAACCGTCGCGAGAGTTGCCGGCGCCCTGAAAACCTGAACGGAACAAGAAAACATGACCGAAAACACAACCGGAACAATTACCGACGATTTGAACGCCCTTTTGGACATTCTGCCCCAGCGTATGCGGCAGACTCTTGACGCCAACAACAAGGACCTGGGCATCCTCCTGGAGATAGTCATCGATCTCGGGCGCATTCCCTTCGCCCGCTTCGCCGGGGGCAAACTCACCCTTTCCGAGGAGCCTGTGAGTCAGTCCGACATCGACACAATCACCTCCTCCGTCAGCGCCTTCGGCGGCGACAACAGAGCGGGCATCGAGCGGACCCTCCACCGCATCTCCGCCATCCGCAACCGCAGGGGCAAAATAATCGGCCTCACATGCAGAGTGGGCAGAGCGGTATTCGGCACCGTGGACATCATCCGGGACGTTATCGAGGAAAACAAGAGCATCCTCATTCTCGGACGGCCCGGCGTGGGCAAGACGACAAAACTCCGTGAGGCGGCCAGAATCCTCTCCGACGAGTTCGACAAGCGGGTTGTCATTGTGGACACCTCAAACGAAATCGGCGGCGACGGCGACGTGCCCCACCCGGCAATCGGCGCGGCCCGGCGCATGCAGGTTTCCGAACCGGCCAAGCAGCACGCGGTGATGATTGAGGCGGTGGAAAACCACATGCCGGAAGTTGTGGTTATCGACGAGATAGGCACCGAGGAAGAGGCCTTCGCCGCCAGAACAATCGCCGAGCGGGGCGTGCGCCTTATAGCCACCGCCCACGGCAACTCCCCGGAGAATCTGCTCATGAACCCCACCCTCTCCGACCTTGTGGGCGGCGTTCAGGCGGTGACCCTCTCCGACGAGGAAGCCAAGCGCCGAGGCACCCAGAAGACGGTTTTGGAGCGCAAGGCACCCCCCACCTTCGACACGGTTATCGAGATTTTGGAACAGGACAAGCTGGCCATCCACCGGGACATCGGCGACGTTGTCGACAAACTCCTTCGGGGCGCGGCCCCCAGACCGGAGATAAGAGTCCGCAACGTGGCAGGCAAAATCGAGGTTGTGCAGAAACAGCATATCCCCGAGGACGAAAACCGGGAAAAACGGGAAGAAGTCAAAACCCCGAAAGAGCACGGCGACGGCCACATTATGCGCATCTTTACCTACGGCCTCAGCCGGGAACGACTGGACAGAGCCATTCGGGAAATGCGCCTGCCGGCCTACATCTGCAAGGACGTTAAGGACGCGGACGTGCTCATCACGTTGAAGGCCCACGAGCGCCGGAACGTTTTGCCGGTGCAGGACGCCCGCCGAAACGACGTGCCGGTGTTTGTGGTAAAAAGCAACACCTACGCCCAAATCCGCGCCGTCATGAAGAACATTTTCAGAGTGGCGGACCCGAACCCGGAAGACGAGGAAGAAACGGCCCTGCGGGAAGCCCTTGCGGCGGCGGACGAAGTGGAGCGCACCGGCGGCGAGGTGGCCCTGAAGCCCGCCAACGCCTACATCCGCAAACTCCAGCATGAGCTTATCCAGCGCCTGGGCAAAAAATCCCGGAGCGCCGGCGAGGAGCCGGAGCGGTACATCGTGGTGTTCGAATGAGGGGCATCTTTATCACCCTTGAGGGCGTGGACGGCTGCGGCAAATCCACGCTGGCAAAGAGCCTTAAAAGCTACTTCGAGTCCCGGGGCAGAGAAACGGTTCTCACCCGGGAGCCCCGGGGCAAGATTCGTGAACTTTTGCTGAACTCAAAGGAGCTTCCGGACGCGGCGGAGCTGCTGCTTATGGAAGCCTCCCGCAGCGAGCACACGGAGACTTTTATAAAACCGGCTCTGGCGGAAAACAAAATCGTCATCTGCGACAGATATTTCGACTCCACAACCGCCTATCAGGGTTGCGCCCGGGGATTAAAATCGGATATAATAGAAGTACTGAATAATTTCGCGACCGGTGGTCTTAAACCGGACCTCACTCTGCTTCTAGACATCGACGCGGAGACGGGTCTGGGCAGACAGGATGGGATTGACAGAATATCCGCCTCCGGCCTTGCGTTTATGGAAAAGGTCCGCAGGGGATACCTGGACGCGGCGGCGAAAGAACCGGAAAGAATAGCGGTTATCGACGCCTCCGAGCCCAAAGAAAAGGTTTTCGACGAAGCGGTAAAAATCACGGAGGAGAGACTAACGATATGATGAAACTTATTATAGCCATAGTGCACAAGCGGGATCAGGAAAAGGTTATGGACGCCCTCTCCGCCTCCGGTCACCGCTTCACCAACATAGCCACCACCGGCGGCTTTCTCCACGACGGAAACACGACGCTCCTCATCGGCTGCGAGCACGACGCCGTGGACGAGATTGTGGGCATTATAAAGCAGACTTGCTCCACCCGGGAGCAGTACGTGACCCAGCCCATAAGCGGCGCCTACGAAGGCGGCAACATAACCATGCCTCCGCTGAAACTCAGCGTCGGCGGCGCCGTCATCTTCGTGGTGGACGTGGAACGGTTCGAAAGTGCTTAAAAACATAGTCGGCTGCGATTTCCCGAAAAAGATTTTGGCAAGTGCCGTCATAAGCGGAAATCACGCCGGCGCCTACCTGTTTTTCGGTCCCCGGGGCGTGGGAAAAACCCTGACGGCTCTGGAGTTCGCCAAAGCGTTAAACTGCGAAAGCCCCGTTGAGGGCGGAAGCTGCGATACCTGCGCTTCCTGCCGCAGCATCGACCACGGCAACTCGCCGGACGTGACTCTGTGGTCCCCGGAGGGGCAGAACACGAAGATAGAGCAGATGCGCCATATGCGGGAGGAGGCCTGGCACGCTCCCCTGCGGGCGAAGTTCAAGGTGAATATAATCGAAAAAGCGGACACCATGAACGAGGAATCCTCCAATTCGGTGCTGAAACTTCTGGAGGAGCCCCCGGATTATCTGGTGAACATTCTGCTCTACGAGAACACCTCGAAGATTCTCGACACCATCGCCAGCCGCTGCGCCAAAATAAGATTTACACCGGCTCCCGCGGAGGAGGTCATAAACTTCCTAACCGAAACCCGGGGCGCCGACCCGGAACGGGCAAGTCTCTGCGCCCTTCACTCCGGCGGCTGTCCCGGCAGGGCTCTGGAAATTCTCGATGACGACAGGTTCGACGAAAAGCGGGCGGTCATCGCGGATGCGGCGGAGTCAATCTTAACCCGGGACATTCACAGCGCCCTCATTCACGGCGAAAGGATGCGCAGCCTTACCGACGGCAGCCAAAAGGACTCGGCAAAAGAAGCCCTTGACATGCTGGCTGTGTATCTGCGGGACATCTACGCCGCATCCCTGGACCCTGAAAACGCGGACATCGTGAACGCGGATCAGGCGGAAGAGATACGCTTCCGAGCGTCCCGAGCGGGAAACAAAGATTTACCGGGCGTTATTCGGCAAATCATCGAAACCGGATACGCCCTGTCGGGCAACGCGAACCCCCAAATCGCTTTGGAGAGTTTGCTTACCCGCGTAATAAGCGACTAATCCCCTTATCGAAAGGAGACACCATGAAAACATTCATACAGCGCGTCCTTTTGACGGCGGCGGTTCTCGCCGTCGCCTCCGCGGCGTCTTTCGCCCAGTGGAACCTCATAGACGACTTCTCCCAGACGGATAACCCGGCGGGAGAGTGGTCCTACGGATACCTTGACGGCGCGGGCGAAAACTTCACCCTCTACACCGATTACGGAACAAGCGCCTCCAACGGCAGCACCTCCGCCGGTTGGAGAGCCCCCGGCGACTGGGACTCCCACGGAAACCTTGCTTTCAACTTCGGACCCAACGTCATCAACGCTTGGACATCCATCAGAGAAGTTAACGAGTTCGCCGCCGGACCGCCCATGCTGGACGAGAAAACCTGCGCCAGATGGACCGCTCCCACCTCCGGAACCTACCACATCTACGTGAAAATTTCCGGCCGCTCCACCAAGAGCAGAGGCACCACCATCGGCTGCTACGTCTACGTGAACGGCGATCTCGTTGACAGCGGCGCCGTGCAGGGCTTCGAGGGCACCAAGGCCAACAACTACTCCGACGCCTCCGGCGAAGCCCCGGTCTATCTGTATGAAGGAGATGTATCTCTCTCCGCCGGCAACACCGTTGACGCTGCCTTCGACGCCGGTCCCGACGGCTGCTCCGCCGACGCCACCGGCATCAACGTCATAATCACGCCCACCTCCGGCGTCTCCATGATAACGGGCACCGTCATCGACGAAGCCACCTCTCTGCCCCTTGCGGACGTTACCGTCACCGCGGGGAACAAGAGCGTCAAAACCGGCAGCAACGGCACCTACTCAATCTTCCTCGCCGCCGGAACATACACCGTGGAGTTCACCAAGGGCGGCTACGACGTTGTCAGTCAGAGCGTAGCGGTGCCCGAGGCCGAGGCCGCCACACTCAATGTGTCCATGGCTCGGAAAACATCCTTCACCACCTACTACGTGAACGGCGACAGCGGCAACGACAACAGAAACGGTCTCACTCCCGCCACCGCCTGGAAGTCCATGAACAACGGCTCCGCCAAGAACCTTCTGGCTCCCGGCGACACGGTCATCGTCACCGGCACCTTCACCGGCACCCAGACCCTTACAAACAGAAACTCCGCCGCGGACAGCTTCGCGGACATTAAGTTCGTCTCCGACGGCGCTCACATCGAGCTTTCGGATAACTCCAACGCCTGTATAGCGCTTACGGGCACCAACGCCCACCACATCACCATCGACGGCTTCGACATCAAGGGCGGCCGCTGGGGTATGCGGGTTATGAACGGCGCCAACAACATCACCGTTAAGAACTGCTACTTCCACCGCATCAACTCCTCCGCCACCGCCGAGGGCTGCGGCATTTGGGACCAGGGCGCCGCCAACCACGACAACCTCTACTACAGAAACAGCTTCAAACTCATCGGCCCCGCTTCCACAAGTCTGCCCCACGGCTGTATCACCGTTGGCCAGGGCGACGGCATCTACATCTACAACAACACCTTCGACCAGGCCACCAACGGCCTGCGGACCTGGAACCAGGCGAAGAACGTTTACTTCATAAACAACATCGTCACCAACATGTCCTGGGCCGGCATCCACAGCGACAGCGACGCTCCGGACAAAATTCACAACAGTTACAACATGTTCTGGGCCAACGCGGCGGACTACTCCAACAACGAAGCCGGCGAAGGCGACCTCCACGCCGATCCCATGTACGTCGGAGAGGGCGACAGCGCTCAGATTTACAAGCTTCAGAGCGGCTCCCCCGCCATCGAGGCGGGTACCGACGTGGGCTTTGACGACTACATCGGCTTCGCCCCCGACATGGGCGCCTGGGAAAGCGACGCCGCTTCCGACGCCGCCTTCATCACCGGCACCGTCTACGGCACTTCCCAATATTCCCAGGGAAGAACCCTCCTTGCGGGCGCCGTGGTGACAATTTCCTCCGAAAGCAACACCTACACGGTGACCACAAACTCCAAGGGTGTGTACAGACAGCCCGTGAACCCCGGCACCTACACGTTGCACGCGGATTACAGCGGCTACTCCTCCGAAAACGAAACCGTCACCGCCGCCACCGGCGACTACGTGGTTAAGAACATCGGCATCGACCTGGGCGTGGGCAGAGTATTCTACGTGAGCCCCGGCGGCAGCGACTTCGCCGACGGCAAGTCCCCCAACACCGCCTGGCAGACAATCAACAACGGCGACATTCTGGGTCTTCTTAACCCCGGCGACGTCGTAACGGTCATGGAGGGCAAGTATCCCCTCTACGACAGCCACGGCGTATGGCTCTTTAACTGCGACGGCACGGAAATGCAGCCCATCATCTACTCCGCCCGGGGCAAAGTCATCCTGGACCAGACCGGAATGGACCCCGAGTTGGGCAACGGCATGATAAGCTGCATGTTCGTAGCCAACAGCTACCACATCTTCGACGGATTCGAGATGAGCAACTCCCAGTGGGGCATCTACCTCCGCGACAACGAGGTGGGCAACACCGTCACCAACTGCGTGTTCCACGACATGTATCCTCTGAATAACTCCAGCAACAACGTGCTTGAGAAGTGCGCCGCCGGCGTTGTGAATTCCATCTCCTCCGGCAACACAATCGCCTTCAACCGATTCTACAACATCGGTCATCCCGGCCAGCTCTGCACCGCCGCCATCGCGAACCCGGTTGCGAGCGACATCAAGATATACAACAACACCTTCGACAACTGCTGGTCCTCCCTCTTCTCCTGGGGCTCCTCTCCCACGGGAATCGAGTTCAAGAACAACATCGTTACCAACATGTGGGGCAGCGGCCTCTACGCCGACTGGGCCGGCAGCATAACCCACGACTACAATATGTTCTACGGCAACGCCGCCGACTTCAGCCCCGCATTGAGCGCCGCCGCCCACGAGAAGTTCGAGAACCCCAACTTCCTGGCAGGCTACGCTCCGGCTTCCGGCTCCCCCGCCATCGACGCGGGCGTCAATGTGGGCTACGCTTTCAAGGGCGCCGCTCCCGACATGGGCGCCGTTGAGTCCGACTACGCCGCCGCCGCTTCCGCCGACGCGGAGGACATCACCGAAAGCTGCGACTACGACAACGTGGCCTCCGGCAAGACCGTGGCCGCCATGGGACACAAGGTTCTGGGCTATCTCGACGCCGACACCGTGGTCCTCTGCAGACCCGACAGACTGGGCGGCGTTCTCGCCAAGGTCTCCGACAACATAGCCTACACCCCCGCCCCCGGCGACGAAATCAGATACGAAGCCGTGGCCACCGCCGACGCCAACGGCGAGAGAGTTCTGCTCATAACCAAGCTCCTCAGCGCCGCCCCCGGCGAGAAGTTCATTCCGTTGGGCTTCAACGGAGCCGCCTACGCCAAGACCATGCCCGCCTTCACACCCGTGAAGGTTTGGGGTAAGGTTGTCGCAACCGACGGCGCCCTCACCCTGGACGACGGCAGCGGATTCCCGGTGAGAGTCTACACAACTCTCGACACCTCCGGCTACGCTGTGGGCGACTTCATCGCCGTCACCGGCATCTCCTACTGCGGCGACACCGTTCCCGCGGTCATAGCAACCGACATCGTCGGAAAATAATCCGAAAATAATCCCGAAAGGCGGTTGCATTGCGACCGCCTTTTGTGGTATAATATGTGGTGCATAACAAGAACGGGTTTTCCCACGGGCGAATAGGCGCCCCGCGAAACCCGACATGCGAAAGGATTAACAAAATGAAAAAGGGTATTCATCCGAAATACGTAAAGTCCACCGTTACCTGCTCCTGCGGTAACAAGTTCGAGACCAGATCCACCAATCCGGACATCAGAGTCGAAATCTGCTCCGCCTGCCACCCCTTCTACACCGGCAAGCAGAAGATTATGGACACCGAAGGCCGGGTCGAGAAGTTCCTCTCGAAGTACAATATGAAGAAGTAATTTTTCATAACGAAATCAGCGTTTCCGGGGCCGCGAACCGGACAATTACCGGAGCGGCGGCGGGAGCGCTTTTTTTGTAACGGAAAGGCACGCATATGGCGGAAAATAAATTTTACTACGGCGGTCAGGCCATTATAGAGGGCGTTATGATGCGCGGCAAAAAGCACTTTGCCGTGGCGGTGCGGCGCATGAGCGGCGCCATCGAGACCAAAACCGAGAACGTGGAAACACTTTTCGGCAAAATGCAATGGCTCAACAAACCCTTCCTGCGGGGCACCCTTGCCCTCATCGACTCCATGTATCTTGGAATCAAGAGTCTCACCTACTCCGCCAACATCGCCATGGAGGACGCTGAGGCCGCGGAGAAGGCCGCAAAAGGCGAAGCCGTCCCGGAAGTCGAGAAGAAGGAAAAAGGCGGTATAAACGACATTACGGTGGGTTTTACGGTGGTTATAGGAATGATCATCGCCATGGCTCTGTTTATGGGCGTTCCCATCATCCTCACCCGCTTCCTTAACAAGCTCATCACCGTGCCCTGGCTCCTGACGGTTATCGAAGGCTTCATCAAAATAGGCATCTTTGTGGGCTACGTGTGGGCCATCTCCTTCATGCCGGACATTCAGAGAGTGTTCAAGTACCACGGCGCGGAGCACAAGACCATCAACGCCTACGAAGCCGGCGCGGAGCTGGTTCCCGAGGAAGTCAAGAAGTACACCAAGGTCCACGTGCGCTGCGGAACAAGTTTCATTCTCGTTGTTCTCCTGGCAAGCATTTTCGTGTTCATTCTGGTGGCCGACCACCTGCCCAACGGCAGCCTCACCGGCGATAAGATTAACATCCTCTTTCGGTGGATTTACAAGCTCGTTCTCCTGCCCATCGTGGCGGGCATCAGCTACGAGATAATCAAGTTCGCCGGCAAGCACAAAGACGCATGGTACACCAAGATTATCCTCGCCCCCGGTCTGCTTATGCAGAGCCTCACCACCAAGGAGCCGGAGGAAGAGATGCTTGAGGTGGCCATCGCCTCCCTGAAGGGCGTTTTCGAAGCCGAAGGAGCGGAAGAAAATGTTTGACAAGCTGGGGGAAGTGGAGGAGCGCTTCGAGATAATCGAGGAGAAACTGGCGGACCCGGAGGTTCTGGCGGACCCCAAGGAGTATCAATCCCTGGCAAAGACCCACGCGGAGCTGGCTCCGGTGGTGGCAAAGTGGCGGGAATATCAGACCGCCGAGAAACAGCTGGAGGAGGCCAAGGAGCTCATCGCCGAGGAAAGCGACCCGGAGATGAAGGAGTTGGCCAAGGCAGAGTTTGAGGAGCTTAAGGAAAAACTTCCGAATCTGGAGCATGAGCTGAAAATTATGCTTCTGCCCAAGGACCCCGCCGACGACAAGAACGTCATGGTGGAGATTCGGGCCGGTACCGGCGGCGAGGAAGCCGCCCTGTTCGCCGGCGACCTTCTGCGGATGTACACGCGCTACGCGGAGAAGCACCACCTTAAAACGGAGATTTTGAGCGCCAACGAAACCGGTATCGGCGGCTACAAGGAAGTTGTGGTGGCCATCAAAGGCCAGGGAACGTACAGCAAACTGAAGTTCGAGGGCGGCGTGCACCGTGTTCAGCGAGTGCCCCAAACCGAGAGCGGCGGCAGAATCCACACCTCCGCGGCCACCGTCAGCGTGCTGCCGGAAGTGGACGATATCGACGTGAAAATTAACCCCGACGACCTGGAGATTGACACCTACCGCTCAGCCGGCGCCGGCGGCCAGAACGTGCAGAAAAACGAAACCGCCATCAGAATCACCCACAAACCCACGGGACTGGTCATCACCTGCCAGGACGAGCGGTCACAGCTCCAGAACCGGGAGCGGGCCATGTCCGTGCTGCGGGCCAAACTCTACGAAATGGAGATTGAGGCCCAGCGGGCGGAAACCGACGCCGCCAGGAAATCCATGGTTGGCACCGGCGACCGCAGCGAAAAGAGCCGCACGTACAACTACCCCCAAAACAGAATCACCGACCACAGAATCAATTACACCGTCTACAATTTGAGCGCCTTCATGGACGGCGACATCGACGAGATGATAGACAAACTCGTCTCCGCGGATCAGGCGGAGAAGTTAAGTAAATTGAACGCGTGAAAAAAACAGGCTTCGCATCGAAAAGCGAAGCCTGTATATTTTTAACGAAATCAGAAGCCGATACCGATGGACAGGAACAGACTGTCCAAACCGCCTATATCAAAGACACCGGCCTTAATATAAGTTCCTTTGCCGTCTCTGTAACGAAGGGCGGCGTTAAAAGTACTGCCCTCGCTCTGATATTCACCGATGATGCCGATATGACTTGTGAACCCGTAATCCAAGTTGGTGAAGAAGCCGTCGTGAACACCGCTACCGAAACCGGCGGAAATATGGAACGGATGATTTTCCTTGCCGAAAGTCTTTCCCGCTACCGCGTAAAAACTGTTTTTGTTGGGATTAAGTTTTTTGCCGATGTCATTGATACCTACCGCTACACCGACACCGTACTTGGATTCGGGAAGTATCTGATATTTGGCGTTGAAGAAAGCCTTACCGTCATTGTTGCCGGAATAGCTGAGATCACCCAATTGCATATAACCGACGCCGACTTCCAGATTGGGAATAAGACCGTAGTTCAAGTTAATTGTCCAAAGGCTGTCAAATTTAAGGTCAATGTAGCTACTTGAAAGACCACAGTCGTGCTTGCCGATAACGGTTTCATCCGGATTCCAAATGCCACCGGTTACGCCCATAAACGAAGCGTCGGCATAGAGAGACGATGCGAGAGCGAGAAGCGCAATCGCGAGAGAAATAGCTTTTTTCATTAAAAGCCTCCTTAGAAAAATATAAATTTTACGCACCGGCGCGATATCGCGAATCGCAACCGGTAGGAAGCGATTCGGTCTCGAAGCTTAACTCTTACCCTCTTCGCCGGTGCATACAGTTATTATATCACAGCCCCACCCCCGGGTCAAGTATAATTACAGAAAGAAACGAAA
>JAGDDM010000069.1 GCA_017958015.1 Abditibacteriota bacterium
AGTGGTGCATATCCGCCATGCCCCTGCCCCAGTCCTTTTCGCCGGGGTTGCAATAGGCGCCGACGGTATTTCGCGACCTCTCCGAGTCGTAGGCGGTACAGCCCTTATCGTCCAAAAAGCCGTAAGCGGGGTTCTCAAGGTCCGTCACAGTGAGCTTCACCACATCGTTCAGGGTGCTGTCGAAAGTGTCGAACCAGTGGCCGTAGTTCACGGCGAAATCCAGGATGTCCCCCGCTTTCAAATCGAGAACACCCTTGTATTCCGTATTGTTTCCGCCGCCGTCGAAGCCCAGATTAGCATTAAATATCTCCTCGCCGTTCAGGTACGCGAAGGTGCCGCAGGAGGAGGAAACGATGGCGGTGGATTTGCCCTCGAAGGCGGCGGTTATATAGTATTTGCCGTCGGCGGGAACAGTGTATCGGGCGCAGGTCCGCTCCTTGTTGCTACCGGGAATGAGCATGACTTCATCACCGGCAAAGAGCGCGGAACCGTTGGCGTCGGATTTGTATTTTTCGACAAATCCCTCCGCCATGTCGCCGATGCCGTCGCTGCCGCCGCTGTTCATGATTACCATGGTGTTCCGGTCCAGGGAGCGAAGATCCGGCAGACAATCGAGAGCCGCCCGCATATGGACGCCAACGCCGGTTTCGTTCAAAAGACCGTACATGACCACGCAGGGGTGATTACGGTCTCGGCGGATCATACCCAAGAGGTCGGCTTTGTACCGCTCCGGCAGCTGCCCCCTGTCTTTAAGGAGCCAAGACGCACGGGGCTCCTCCAACACCATCATACCGAGCGCGTCGCAAAGGTTCAGCTCATCCCGTGTGGCGGGATAGGCGATGAAACGAAGGGTGTTGAAGCCCATGGTCTTCAGATTCGTTATCTCCCGGCGCAGAACCTCCCGGCCGGATTCCCGGTCGAGACCGGCGGTTACGAAGGGAGTGGTGAGAATGCCCCGGAGGAAAATCTTTTTACCGTTCAAAAGAAACTTGCCGTCTTCGAAGCGGAAATCACGGAAGCCGCAGGTTGTGTGCTTCCGGAAGGAGTTGCCGTCAACCGTTGTTTTCACGGTGACATCATAGAGAGTGGGCGTATCCGTGTTCCAAAGTTTGTGATTTTCGACTTTCAGGGTGAGGGTCGACTCCGTGACACCCACGGGAACGGTAATTGTTTCGGAAGCGCCGCCGCACACCGCGCCGTCCTTGGAGACCTCGGCGGTAAGGGTAACAACCTTCGCTTCGCGATCGAGATTCTCGACGTCGGTACGCACAACAATTCCGCCGGTTTTCGCGTTGGTTTCGGCGTAGATGTCTTTGGGGCGAACCACGGGAACGATGAGCAGGGAAACGGAGTCCTCTATACCCCCCTTGGGAAGCATACTTCCGCCGGGCACGTAGGGAGAATAAAGTTCGTTTTCTTTGTTTTCGGCGCCGCCCAGGGGACGAGTCACCCGAACCTCAAGATTGTTGGCGCCTTTCCTGATTGCGGAGGTAGCGTCAAACTCAAAGGGAGCGTCGCCGCCGTCATGGGAGCCCAGAGAGACGCCGTTCAGAGACACTTCCGCCCGGTAGTAGACGGACTCGAAGCGGAGAATATAGCGGGCGGAGCGGGATTTGCGGGGAATATCGAAAGATTTGGCGAAACGCACGGAACCGGCGACGGAGACGGTGTCGACGATACAGCCGGGAACCTCAATCGTGAGCGTCCGGGGTTCCTTCTCCTCGGTAGTGAGAAACCAATCATCCCCGTCCAGCGGCAAAGTTTCGCACAAAGCAGGAACGGAGAGGAAAAACAGAAGTAAAAAGCGGAAAATCTTCATGATAAAAAGGGGTAGAATCGGAAGTCCGGAGCGGAATCATCTACGTCCGTCGTCC
>JAGDDM010000070.1 GCA_017958015.1 Abditibacteriota bacterium
ACTCGTGGGTAAAGTCGAAGTTCGATGCCGGGGCCCGGTGGCCGCATTTCGTGCAGCGGATGAGGTCGCAGGTGCCGTGGATCTTTACCACGTCGGTGCTGCCCGCCTGCTCATGGAGGCAGTCGACGTTCTGGGTGACGATGGTGAAGGTGTCGTAGTAGGACTCCATTTGAGCCAGCGCGATATGGCCCGGATTGGGTTTGGCGTGGGTGAAGAGGTTGATGTCCCGGCAGAAGTTCCACACGAGAGCGGGGTTGGAGTAAAAGCCCTCGGGTGTAGCGTTGATTTCCGGGTCGTACTTGTTCCAGATGCTGTCGTCGTCGCCCCGGAAGGTGGAGAGGCCGGATTCTTTGCTTACGCCGGCGCCGGTGAATACGAATACGTTGCGGGCGGATTTAATTTTATCCGCGAGAGAGGAGGGAATGTTCATGTTACTTATCCGGTTCGGAGTCGGCGGGAGCGGTGGAGGCGTGGTAGAGCTGCACGCCCTTGGTGGCGGTGAGGGAGCCGATGGCGGTTATCACCAGGAGCATGAGGATTTTAATCACAAGGAGGATTGCCGAGCGGCCGAGGTCCTTTGATGTGGCGAAATCCAGACCCCCGTCGGGGGATTTGAAGAATCCGTAGGCAACTCCGCCCACGGAAACAAGCATGGCAATGCCGAGAATAAACACGGCAAAACCGGTGACTTTGCCGAAGAGATCGTTTTTCGCTTTCATGTCCGCCCCCGAATAAATATTTGATTTTATAATAGCACAAAACGACGTTTAATGCAAGTGACGGGTCTTGACAAATGACCCGTCCTGTGGTTGAATATATACAGAGGTATTAAATCAATTACGATAGGAGACTATGAAAATGACCGATTTCGGCAAGCTTGCCGTTCCCGTAATAGTGCCCGCTTTGGACGAGGACTTCGCTCCCGCGGCGGTTGCCAACAGAGAGTTCAAGGCTCTCTGCGCCTCCGACGGCAAATCCGAACCCCTCGTAATCGCTCTCGAGAGAAACAACGGGGAAATCTCCCGCTACGAGACGGTATGCTTTTCCGAGGACAGTGAATTTTTCTCCATGAACTTCCTCTACGCCGAGGGCATTGTGAAGTTTTTGCTCTGGCAGAAGGGCGGATGGAGAGTCTACGTGGGCGGCCCCGAGGCCATCGGCAACTGCATGAAGGTTGCCTACTCCGAAAACGGCTCCAGAGCCTTCGACGCCGAGTTTATGGGCGGCGTCTACGAACGGGATTTCGAGGTGGTGGTTTGCTCCGCCGATGAGGTTCCCGCGGCAAACGAGTCCGAGTCCCACGTGGGCGGCAACTTCAACGGCTGCCGCATAGGTTTCGACCTGGGCGCCAGCGACAGAAAGGTCTCCGCCGTTATCGACGGCGAGGCGGTTTACACCGAAGAAGTGGATTGGGATCCCAGAGGCAACTCCGATCCGGAGTACCATTATTCCGAAATGAGAAAGATGCTCAAATCCGCGGCCGAGCACCTGCCCAGAGTTGACGCCATAGGCGGCTCCTCAGCCGGTGTCTTCATCAACAACCGCCCCCGGGTAGCGTCCCTGTTCAGAGGCATTCCCAAGGACAAGTTCGAGTCGAAGATCGCCGACATGTTCCTGAACCTGCAGAAAGAGTGGGGCGATGTTCCCATGACGGTTCTGAACGACGGTGAGGTTACGGCTCTTGTGGGTGCCGACAGTTTGGGCGCCACCGGTGTTCTGGGCGTGGCCATGGGCTCCAGCGAGGCCGGCGGCTACGTAACTCCCGACGGCGCTCTCACCAACTGGCTCAACGAGCTGGCTTTCTGTCCCGTTGATTACAATCCCGATGCTCCCCTGGACGAGTGGTCCGGCGACAGAGGCTGCGGCGCGCTCTACTTCTCCCAGCAGGCGGTGTTTAGACTTGCCGACAAGGTCAAGCTTCCCATCGACCCCACCAAGGAGCTGGCGGCGAAGCTGGCGGAGATTCAGGAGTTTCTGAAGGCCGGCGACGACAGAGCGGTTAAGATTTGGGAGACCATAGGCGTCTATCTCGGTTACACCGTGGCTCACTACGCCGATTTCTACGATTTGAACCACGTTCTCATTTTGGGCAGAGTCACCTCTTATGAGGGCGGCAACATACTTATCAGAAAGGCTCGGGAGGTTCTTGAGGTAGAGTTCCCGGAACTCGCGGAGCGGATTACCCTCAGCCTTCCCGACGAAAAAGCCAGACGTGTGGGACAGGCGGTTATGGCCGCCGGTCTCCCGGAATGTTAAGGAGAATATCATGAAACTGCATAAAGACGGCGCCGAGATTTACGTTCCCGACGGCAAGCCTCTCGACGAGGCTCTTCCCCGCACAACCCACATGGGCATTTCCGCCCATCAGGACGACATCGAGTTTATGGCCTACCCGGGCATTTTGGAATCCTTCCACCAGCCGGGCAAAGGCTTTATGGGCGTTGTGGTGACAAACGGCGCCGGCAGCCCCAGAGCGGGCGTTTACGCCGACTGCAGCGACGAGGACATGCAGGCCATCCGCAAGGTGGAGCAGAAGAAGGCCGCCTTCGTGGGCGAATACACCGCTCAGGCCCTTCTCATGTACTCCAGCTCCGAGGTTAAGGACCCCGGCAACGCCGACGTGGTTGAGGATTTGCGGAACATACTTCTGGCGGCCAAGCCGGAAGTGGTGTTCACCCACAATCTCGCCGACAAGCACGACACCCACCTCTGCACGGCTCTGCGGGTTATCGCGGCCATTCGGACCCTTCCCAAGGAAGACCGGCCCAAGAAGATATACGGCGGCGAGGTGTGGCGGAATCTGGACTGGATTCTCGACGAGGACAAAGTCGTTTTCGACGTGTCCGACCATGAAAACCTGGCGGCGGCGGTTATGGGCGTGTTCGATTCCCAGATAAGCGGCGGCAAGCGCTACGATTTGGCCACCATGGGCAGACGCAGAGCCCACGCCACCTACTACGCTTCCCACGGTCTCGACACCGCGGCGTCTCTGGCGTTCTGTATGGACCTGACGCCCCTTATCGAGGACGATAATCTCGACATCACCGGCTACATTCAGGGCTACATCGACAGATTCGCCAGCGAAGTCAGCGGCAGAATCGACAAATTCGGTAAATAACGGACGGAAATAATGAACGATACATGGTTCATCCCGAAAAAAGAACGTAAGGACATTCCGGACGATATGTGGACGAAATG
>JAGDDM010000071.1 GCA_017958015.1 Abditibacteriota bacterium
AAACACAAATATCCTCTCGACGTTTATTGGGTCGACGCCGGTTGGTCCGGCAAAACCGGCCCCATATCCATGTGGACGGAAAACTGCGCCACTCGGGAGTACAACCCGGAGATTTACCCCAACGGCCTCAAAGAAGTTTCCGACTACGCCCACGAGCACGGCATGGAATTTCTGCTTTGGTTCTGCCCCAACAGCGCCCGGGAGGGGCTGGAGATAGGCAAGGACCACCCGGAATGGGTCATAAACAACTTCGCCCTGGATTTCAACAACACGGAGTGCATGGACTATTTGGAAGACTATTACGCCAAACTGGTTAAGGACTACGGCATGGACTGGTACCGGCAGGACGGCGGCCCCGCTTTCCGGCCCGACGAGTCCCCGGACAGACTGGGTTTTAACGAGGAAAAGCACTTCGAGGGCTTCTTCCGCTTCTGGGACGGTCTGGTGAAACGCAACCCCGGCCTTAAGATTGACAACTGCGCCGGCGGCGGCACCAGAATAGACCTTGAGACCATAAGCCGCAGTATCTGCATTTGGCGCAGCGACTATCAGGTCCCCCGTGACTTCGACGAGGACGGCATGCAGGGCCAGGAGCACGGCATCAGCAACTGGGTTCCCCTCACCTCCGGCACCGCCGCCTACGAGGACGCCTACCGCATGAGAAGCGGCTACGGCGCGGGACTTTCGATAAACTGGCACGTTTTCGTACCCACAAGAGAGGAGTACGACAAGACTTTCGACTTCAAGGCGGCCAAACGCTGTCTTAAGGAATACCTTGCTCTGCGGGATTGCTATTTGGGGGACTACTATCCCCTCACCGAGTACAACGTGGACAAAACCCGTTGGCTTGCATACAGATTCGATGTCCCGGAAAAAGGCAAAGGCATCATCATGGCTTTCCGGCGCAAAGAATGCGACTACACCGCCATGAACTTCAAACTCACGGAGCTTGAGCCGGACAGCGTGTACGAGTTTAAGAACGCGGACACCGGCAAAAAACTTTGTCTTACGGGCAGAGAGGCCGCGGAAAAGGGCGTCGACGTCGAAATCGACTCAAAACCCGGCTCCGCTCTCATTACATACACAAAAAAGTGATTTCGGGAAGGTCAGCTTTCGTCAAAACAATTCGTAGTGGTCATTAAAATCGTTGCGGCGGAGGCGGACAAAACCGAAGTCCGAAAAGTCGAGCCGGCAATCCCGCCGGCATGTCCGAAAGGATAAATTTACGAAAGGATAATCAAATGTTACGAAAAATCATGTTCGCGATGCTGCTTGTCGCAATCCTTTGCTCCTGCGCTTTCGCGACAACATGGGACATTCGGGACGGGCAGTGGTCGTCGATTAACAACGACGCTTCGAACCCCTTCAAGTTCGGATTTGTGACCGTGAGCACACCGCCTACCTTCACTCTCTACACCTATTCCGAAGCCCTCGCCGCCGCCTGGGGCGACAGCGGCGCGTTGGCCTATTTCGATCCCGCCGTCGGCACCGACGGTCACGGCAACATCATGCTTGGCACCAACGAAAACACCGTTGTTGCTTGGAACGGCTGTATGGATCCCCACATGATTCTCTCCGGGCCCTCTCCCCAGGGCACTCGGAACATCATCGCTTTCACCGCCCCCGAAGCGGGCAACTACAAACTGAACTGCGTCCTCTCCGGCCGCGCCATACTTGCCGACTACGGCTGGTCCACCGTTGACACCTATCTCTACGTGAACGGTGAGCAGATCGGCGTAACCCGGGAACTTCGCGGTCAGGCTCAGTCCGCCGACGGCAGCTACGGCCCCAACGGCGAAAACCCCATTGTCACCTACGACAATGTTCTCGTTCTTCAGGCGGGAGACGTTGTGTGGATTTCCTGGGACGGCTCTCCCGACGGCATCACCTGCGACGTTATCGGCGTTGAGTGCTCCGTTGAGACCGTATCCGGCGTAGCCACCGTCACCGGCACCGTCACGGACGGCGACGGCAACCCCATTAAGGGCGTCACCGTCACCACCGACGCCGGCGGCTACACCGTCACCGACGCTCTGGGTATTTACACCATCGAGCTCTCCGACAGCGGCAGCGCCACGGTTTTCGCTTCCAAGTCGGGCTACATTCCCGCGGAGCGGGAAGTGAGCTACGCCACCGGCGATACTACCACCTGCGATTTCACTCTTGAGACTCGCCCGACCAAGACTTACTACATCGACAGCGAAAACGGCGACGACGCCGCGGACGGCCTCACCGCCGCCACCGCTTGGCAAACCTTTATGAACGTCACCACCGAAAACGTTGAGGCGGGAGACACCGTCATCCTCACCGGTGAGTTCAGCACCGTTTCCCTCAACGGATTCAGGGCCTCCGAAGATAACCCCATCACCTTTAAGGCTTCCGACGCGGGCGTTACCTTCACTTCCGAGCCCGGCTTCGTTTCCTTCTACCTGACCAACTCCACCGGCATCGTCATGGACGGCTTCAACGTCACCGGCGGTACCATGGGTAT
>JAGDDM010000072.1 GCA_017958015.1 Abditibacteriota bacterium
AACTCGCCCACCAGCTTGCGGAGAGCGTCCAGATCGCCCTTGGAAGCGCCGGAGAAAGCGGGGATGTCGCTCTTCTTGGCGTAGCCGGAGAGATCCACGTCGTTGTTGATAACGGTGTCGCCGTTAAGCAGGGGAAGAAGTCTGGCAATGGCAACCGCGAACTCGTAGCGGGTCATGGCTCTCTTGCCGCCGAAGGTACCGTCGGGATAACCGACGATGATGCCTACGCGCTGAAGCTGGTTCACGGCGTCATAGGCCCAGTGGTCTGTGGGGACGTCAACAAAGGCGCCCTGCGCGAAGGCCGCGCACGCGATGGCGATAAGACCTATTGTCGCCAGCGCGAAAAGGATTTTCTTCATTAGAAATCCCTCCTGTGGTGTATTACGCGCCGCCTTTGAACGAGTTGCCTTGTTTCCTCTCCAAACGGCACGTTAGGAATTAATGATAACATTTTTTCAAATTTAATGCAACCGGTGACGGTTGTGCTCAATAAAAAAACGGCTCCCCGGAGGGAGCCGATATACGCGAATTAAAACGCCACACTGAACTGGGCGATCGCTACGCCGCCGTGGTTGTCGATAAGGGGCGTTTTGTTGTTGATGAACTGGTAAGCCAGGCGCAAATCCGCGTCGGTGCCGAATTTATGTCTGTAAGTGATGGTGGTGAACCGGGCCTCGTTGAATATGCCGGTGCGGGCGTCTCTGGCGTCCTCGAACTCGCCGGTAAGGCTGTCTCTGGAGGTGAAGTAGTAGGTGAGTCCCGCGTTGTAGCCGGTGAGGTCGCCCACAAAGCCCTGCTTGCCGTCGTAGTCCTGGAATCCGCCGAAGAGCGTGAACCGGGAGCCGAGATTCCACTTGGCGTCAGCGTACCAACCTTTGATGGATGTGGGGTTGGTGACGCCGCCCACTCTGAGCCATCTGCCGGCGGTGGCGAAGCCGTTGTCGATGTCTCTGTAACCGACTCTCATGCCGAGTTTGTCGGAGCCGAGAGCGAGGAACACGTCGTAGGCTTCCTTGCCCGCCGCGTCGCCGGCACCCACAAGGGGATTCTCCAAAAGTTTGCTGTCGGCCCACTCGCCGTTCAGGGTGAAGCTGCCGAAGGGAATCTTCAGGTCGGCGCCGAAAACTCTGTCTCTGTCGTAGTTTTCGCCGGCGTTCTTGGCGGCGGAGGACCAGGCTTCGTAGTAGGTGGTGCCCAATGTGGCCTTGCCGATACCGAAGGTGGCTCTGGCGCCGGCGCTCTGGTCGAAGACGTATCTCACGAAGGTGTCGTTGGCGGCCTGGGGAATACCCAGGCTCTTAATCTGGTCGAAGCGGTAGATGTTTTGGTTGTTCTTGGCGGCGTAGGCGGTGAGGTTCACCTTGCTGCCCAAAGCGTAGTCAATCTTCACACCGTCCAGAACGTAGTTGCAGTCGTCGGAATGGGCGATGTTCTCGCTGTAGCAGTCCCAGTCGGAGCGCATCATGGTGTAGGAAGTCCACTGCAGCGGGAAGCGGCCCGCGGTGAAAGTGGCCTTGCCCATGTCCGCCACCGCGTAGAGGTAGTAGGGATAGAACCGCTCGGCGGTGGACTTGATGTTGGCGTTGAAATTGCTGTTGGCGAACCAACTGAGGAAGTTGCCGTAGTTGATGGTGGAGTAAACCGTCACCTTGTCGGAGGCTCTGCCCACGATGTCAAGGTCGAAGTTCTTCAGCACTCTCACGTTGTCCAGGAGGTTGTTGGCGGGAACGGGCACGCCGGTGTCGGAGGAGGTGGGACTGTAGTTTTCCTTGTCCCGAATATTGCCCTTTCCGGCGTAGACGAACAGGTCCATTCTGCCGCCGAAGCGGACTCTGCGGTTCTCCGCCTCAAGAGCCTCAACGCGAGCGGTGAGGTTGGCCACATCTCTTTTAAGAGCGTCAACATCCACGCCCAAGGAGGCAAGCTCGTCGCCGAACTCGTTTATGAGTTTGCGGAGAGCGTCGAGGTCGCCCTTGGAAGCGCCGTCGAAGGCGGGAATGTCGCTCTTTTTGGCGTAACCGGAGAGGTCAACGTCGTTACTTATAACCGTGTCGCCGTTAATCAGGGGGAGAAGTCTGGCGATCGCGACGGCAAACTCGTAGCGGGTCATGGCCCGCTTGCCGCCGAAGCGGACTCTGCGGTTCTCCGCTTCGAGAGCCTCAACACGGGCGGTGAGGTTCGCCACGTCTCTCTTGAGGGCGTCAACGTCAACGCCGAGAGAAGCCAGCTCATCGCCGAACTCGCCCACCAGCTTGCGGAGAGCGTCGAGATCGCCCTTGGAAGCGCCGTCGAAGGCGGGAATGTCGTTCTTTTTGGCGTAACCGGAGAGGTCAACGTCGTTACTTATAACCGTGTCACCGTTAATCAGGGGGAGAAGTCTGGCAATGGCGACGGCAAATTCGTAACGGGTCATGGCCCGCTTACCGCCGAAGGTGCCGTCCGGGTAGCCCACAATGATGCCCACCCGCTGAAGCTGATTCACGGCGTCGTACGCCCAGTGATCCGTGGGCACGTCAACAAAGGCACCCTGTGCGAACAAGGCGCAGGCGCAGGCCAAAAGACCCAGCACCGACAAAAGGAAAAGAATTCTCTTCATAAAATAACTCCTATGCGCTCACTCCGGAGCGGAAATAATTACTTATACATAATACCGCTTTTTTCGCAATTTTTCAAGTGTTTTCGGGAAATCGGTGAAATGATTTGTATAATCCGTCCGCGATGCGGACACCTTCATACGCCGAAACGCGTATATCATTCGAGCCCCAAGGCACGACAAATAACAAAAAAAGGACCCCCGAAGGGGTTTGTTTTTTGTGTGATGATCAGAAGGCAACGCCGCCCTTGCCGGAGCCGGCATCACGGTTGTTCTTAACCGATCCGGTAATTGAATCTGAGGTTAGCCCGAGGATTGAAACCGACAAACAAAAAAGGCTCCCGAAGGAGCCTTTTTGTTTTGCGTTGGATTAGAAGGAAACGCCGAACTGAGCGAATGCAACGCCGCCCTTGTTCTTGATACCGGCGCCGAAGTCTTCCTTAATCGTCTGGTAACCGAATCTGAGGTCAGCCTGAGGATTGAACTTGTAGCTGTAAGCGAAAGTCAGGTAAGTGGTCTTGGGAGCGAAAAGTGCCCAATAGTCACCCTTAACTTTTTCGTACTCGGCTTGGAGGGAGCTCTTGGAACCGAGACCGAACTTCAGACCGCCCTTAGTGCTTTCGAGATCGGTGAAAGCGGGAATGTCGGCGGGGTTGTAGTTCTGGAAACCGCCGTAGATACCGAAGCTCTTGCCGAAGTCATACTTTGCGTCGGCGAACCAGCCCTTGATGTTGTTGGGATTGAAAGCGTCGCCCACTCTGGTCCAGTTACCGGCAGACCAAAAACCGGCACCGATTTCTCTGTAACCGGCCTTGAAGCCGAACTTGCTGTCGGAGCAGCAACCGTAACCGAGACTCGCTTCCCAAGCATCATTGTCGTTGATGGTGAGACCGGAGACCTTGTTTTTGGCATATTCGCCCGCAAGGCAGAAACCGCCGAAAGGAACCTTGAGGTCGGCACCGTAAACCTTTGCTTTGTCGG
>JAGDDM010000073.1 GCA_017958015.1 Abditibacteriota bacterium
AAAAATTTTATGGATTTTTTTAAGTTTCTTTCAACAACGGATCTCTTTCGGGGAATCAAAGAGGATGATATCAGGAAACTGACCGGATATCTCGGCTACAAAAACAAGCAATACGATAAAAACGAGACGATTTTCGGAACGGGCGATAAAGTGTCGAAAACCGGTATTCTTTTAAGCGGAAGCGTGAATATGATTATAAATCACCCGTGGGGTGCCTCAAGTCTGTTCGGGCGAAAGAGCGCGGGCGGCGTAATCGGCGGAATGTATCCCGGCGCGACGGAACGCCCGCTTGTATTTGACATTGTGGCGGCGGAAAACTGCGAAGTGATGTTTTTCGATACCGACAAGATGTTGACCGTCACCGAAAACAGCCCCGCTTGCCACGCCGATATGCTACGCAATCTCGTAAGCATAGCGGCGGAAACATGTATGAACCAAGCGGTAAGAATGATACATATCGCCCCAAAGCCTCTGCGCCACCGCCTTATGTCCTACCTTGAGGAACAGGCGCTGATAAACGATTCCCGGAAATTCCGAATTCCCGTCACTCATAAGCAACTCGCCGAATATCTGAACGTCAACCGAAGCGCCATGTCCTACGAACTGTCGAGAATGAGAGAAGAAGGACTTATAAACTATCACAAGTCCGACTTCGAGATTTTCTTCGGCAACAAATAACAAAAAAAGCTCCCCTCTTCCGAAAAGAGGGGAGCCTTAATAACATCCGCTATCGCGTCATCGCGGACAGCGAGACCAAATCCAAGGTACCGCTGACTCTGAGGGTTCCGTTATCCACCCGGATGGAATCGATGACGGTGCCGGGGGCCATGTCGTCGGAGGAGAAGATGGGGTTGAGGCGTTTTTCCACGAAGTCGCGGACGACGCCGGGGGTGCTGACGCCGAAGATTTTCAGTTTATCCAGGTCGATGTCCACGGTCTCTTTGTTCCGCAGAACAAGTTCCGACTCGAAGGAGGTGCGGACGGAGGCTATTTTCGTTTTGAGTTTCGCGCTTGCCTTAATCTTGCCTTTCTCGAAGACGGCGTTGAAGTCCTTCACCTCGTCCCGTTCCCGGTTCACGTAGTCCGTGAGGGCGTAGTCGTCCACCACGGCGGTGAATACGGTGGAGCCCACGCTCTCAAGGTTCTTTTTCTTGGTGTTGGCCTTCACGTCGGTCATCACCGCGTCCACTTCCGCCACCTTGAGCCCGGCGTTGGTACGCACGCCCTTGCCCACGATGTGTATCCGCCGGACTTTGCCCTTCAGATACTCGCCGGTACTGCCGTCCACCTCAATCTTGTAGGAGTCGGCGGGTCCCAGGCGTTCTTTCACCGTGTTCAAAACGATTTTCTTCGCTATCATATCCGAGGGGCTGTTGCAGCCGACGAAAGCGGCCAAAGCCCCCAGCAAAACAAGCACAGTAAGTATTTTTTTCATATCGCACCTCGCTTATATTATACTATACCGGTATTTTTCCCGCAAATATTGTATAATGATTATATGAAAGGAGCCGCTTATGAATTTGTTTGATATTCCCGAAAACGTCGAGACACGATGGGCCTCTTGCGAGAATCCCCACGGACTGAAGGGCGAAGGGGGAAAAGAACGACGCGGCAGAAAAGGCAGTGCCTACAAGCGCGTCATGGTCCCGGGGGAAGTTCTCACCCTGGCCCACGCCGAAAACACCCGGGGCATAATACGGCGGATGTGGATGACCTTTCGCAACAAAGACAAAACCGGACTTTTGGGGTTTGTCATAAGAATGTATTGGGACGGCTGCGAAAAGCCGGCGGTGGAGGCGCCTCTGGGTGACTTCTTCTGCCAGCCCTGGGGCGTGCCCGCGAGGTTCCAAAACGCCTGGTTCGACAACTCCGAGGGAAGATCCTTCGTTTGTCGAATTCCCATGCCCTTCCGCAAAGGTTTCAAAATCACCGTCACAAACGAAAGCGACATCGACCAGCCCCTGTTCTTCTACGACGTCAACCTGACCGTAAACGACGACATCCCCAAAAACGCCGGTTATTTCCACTGCCACTACCGCCGGGAGCACAGAACCACTCCCAAGCGCGACTTCGAAATTCTGCCGAAGACCCTCGGCGAAGGTCGGTTTTTGGGCTGCGCCCTGGGCGCCATAGCCAATCAGGCGGAGTACGCCCAAATGTGGTGGGGTGAGGGCGAAGTGAAGATGTACATAGACGGCGACACCGACTATCCCACCCTCTGCGGCACAGGAACCGAAGACTACATCGCCACCGCCTGGGGACAGGGACAATTCGATTGCATGTGGCACGGCTGCCCTCTGGCGGACCACATCAACATGAAGTACGGATTCTACCGGCTCCACGGCCCGGACCCGGTGTATTTTCACAAAGACATACGGGTCACCATTCAGCAGATAGGCAACCCCAGCCGGGATTTCATCGACCTCTACCTCAGGGAAACCGGCAAGGTCTTTGAGCGGGCGGGCTACGACGGAGACGTCACCTCCGCGGACACGGAAGACAACTTCAAATACTACTTCGAGCGCAGCGACGACTGGTGCGCCACCGCCTACTACTATCTGAACTCTCCCGTTGACGACATGCCGGAGATAATCCCCTACGAGGAACGGATTTACGGCCTCGCAAACTCAAAGGTACTTTAACATGAAAAAACTTCTCGTCATCGCGGCCCTCATCGGACTTTTCGCCTCCGCCTCCCACGCCGACTTCAAGCTGTGGCAGCTCAGCGCCCACAATCACACAATCCAGATGTGCGGCTACGTGATTCAAACGGAGCACGGCAAGATTATCATGATTGACGGAGGTTTCTATCCCGACGGCGAAGCGGTTCGGGACTTTGTGAACGAGCGGGGAGGCGTGGTGGAAGCCTGGTTCCTCACCCACTACCACAACGACCACACCGGGGCCCTGTCCACCATTCTCACCGACGGCAAAGGCCCGAAAATCAACAGAGTGTACATTCATCCCCTGGACTACGACAAGGTAAACATCTACGAAAACGACCGGATGATCAGAATCCTGAACGACCAATTCAAAGAACACAACATCTTCCCCCTCACCCTTGTTGCGGGCACCGTCTTTTATATCGACGGAGTGAAGATAGAGGTTCTTCGGGTTTACAACCCGGATATTCACGAAAACTTCGGCAATAACGCCGGCAGCGTTTTCAGAATAAGCGACTCCAAACGTTCCGTCCTCTTTTTGGGGGACCTGGGCGTTGAGGGCGGCAGAGAACTGCTGGCAAAATACGGAAATAAACTGAAATCGGACTATGTCCAAATGGCCCACCACGGCCAAAACGGCGTTGAGAAAGACGTGTACGAAGCCATCAATCCCAAGGTTTGCCTCTGGCCCACTCCCAAGTGGCTCTGGGACAACAATCGGGGCAAAGGCTACAATACCGGCCCCTGGAAAACCGTTGAGGTCCGCGGATGGATGGACGAACTGGGAGTAAAAACCCACTACGTGTCCATGGACGGAATACAGGAAATTAAATAGGTGTTAGGTGTTAGGGGTTAGGTTTTAGCGGCTAACCTCGCGGTGTCGGGCTTATAATCCGTTGCCGCAGGCAACACCGCCCCTATTCCCTACTCCCTTTTCCCTATTCCCTCACACTATCAATCGGGAGATAAAAATGAAATTCGCAATCACACTTATCGCACTTATAACTATGGCTGTAACCGCCAATGCCGACTTCAAAGTCTGGCAGCTGGCGCCCAACAACCACCCCAGTCAGATGATGGGGTATGTGATTCAGACTCAGCACGGCAAGATTATCATGATTGACGGCGGCTGTCCCCCGGACGGCGAGATGATTCGGGACTTCGTGAACGCCCGTGGCGGCGTTGTCCACGCTTGGTTCATCACCCACTACCACGACGACCACACCGGCGCGCTGGCGGAGCTGATGACAATGCCGAACGCCCCCAAGATCGAGAAAGTCTACATGTGTCACACGAAGTATGAGGACGCAAAAAAATACGACTTCGTCCCCGAGTGGGCGGACATTATTCCCAAACTCGACGACGGCTTCAAAAAACTGAACATCTTCCCCAACACATTGGTTGCCGGCACGGAGTTCATCGTGGACGGCGTGAAGATAGAGGTTCTGCGGGTAGCCAACCCCGCCATGCATAACAACTTCGGCAACAACCAAAGCTGCGTGTTCAAAATCAGCGACTCAAAGCGGAGTTTCATCTTCCTGGGAGATCTCGGCATAGAAGGCGGAAAGGAACTCTTGGCCTCGAAATACGCCTCCAAGCTGAAATCGGACTACTGCCAAATGGCGCACCACGGACAAAACGGCTGTACAAGAGAGGTCTACGAAGCCATCGCTCCCAAGGTCTGCCTCTGGCCCGCCCCCGCTTGGCTGTGGGATAACGACAACGGCGGCGGCAAGGGCAGCGGCCCCTGGGCCACCCTCACCGTCCGCGGGTGGATGGAAGAACTCGGCGTAAAGACCAACTATACCGAGAAAGACGGAATCGTAGAGATTAAATAAGTGTTAAAAACACATGAGAAAACGATAAAGGAGGCTTATATGAAAGCATTACTCAAAGCTCTTGTTCTCGCGGTACTTCTGGCGGGCGCGGCCCACGCCATGATGTACCCGGGCAACAACATCGTTTCCCGGCAGGTAGCCGAGGAAGGAATTGTTCTTCTGCGGAACGCGGACAACGCGCTCCCTCTGGCGAAAACCGACACGGTTGCGGTTTTCGGTTCCGGCCAGATCGACTTCATCAAGGGCGGCGGCGGCTCCGCTTGGGTCACATCCCCCTACGTCATCAACATTCCCGACGGCATCCAAAGAGCCGCCAAAGCGGGCAGCGTGAAGTTCTACGAGCCCCTCTACAACGATTACAAGGCGGACAAGAACATCACCGTCTCCCTCGACAAGGCCAAAGCCGTGGCCGCCAAGGCCAACACCGCGGTCCTCTGCGTGGCCTACCAGTCCTCCGAGGGCGCCGACAGAAGCAAGGGCAAAGGCGACTGGCTCCTCTCCGAAGAGGATGAAAACCTCCTTGCCAACCTCACCAAGGCGGGTTTCAAAAAGGTCATCGTTGTACTCAACACCGCCGGTATCATCGACACTTCCTGGGTGGACACCTACAAGCCCCAGGGCGTGCTGTTCTGCTGTCTGCCCGGCGTTGACGGCGGCGACGCGGTTGCCAACATCCTCACCGGCAAAGTGAACCCCTCCGGCAAACTCTCCGACACCTGGGCGAAGAGCATCGACGCTTATTCCTCCACCCCCGGCTTCGGCGAATCCCGGTTCATCAACTACTCCGAAGGCGTCTACGTGGGCTACCGCTATTTCCAGACCTTCGACCCCGCCGGTAAAACCGTCCGCTACCCCTTCGGCTACGGACTTTCCTACACGAACTTCCTCATCAACAACGCCAAGGTAACGAC
>JAGDDM010000074.1 GCA_017958015.1 Abditibacteriota bacterium
AATCGCGGCACTCACACTCTTTACCGTGGGCGCGGCGCTGGCGGACTACACCGTAAACGCCGACAGCCACGACGACCTTGTTTGGACAAAGGTCAACGACTCTCAATGGTCCTCCAATGTGGGCTACGAAAAGACCGACACCGGTCTTATGCTCTGGTTCGCGGATGTTGACAACGGCCAGACCACCGGCGATCTCAACATCTCCGGCAGTTGGACGCTGAACGCCTCCGCGGGAGACACAATCTCCCTGAATTACGGTATGGACGGCTTCTTTAACCTGTACAATTTCCCCAACGAGTACAGAAGCTACTCCCCCGGCGTCACCACCATCTACTACGATGACAACAAGTCCGTCACCATGAGCAACAGCATCCTCACCGTAAACAACGACATGGATATCAGCTACAGCTTTACCCTGGAGGACAACATCAACACCGTAACCGGAATAAAAATCTACAACAGCACGGTTTCCGAGTACGATTTCGATCCCGGCGAATGGTTCGAGAGTTCCGATTACCACTACCCCGGTGAGTGGGACCTTGCCTACGCCGTAACCGATCCCTATTTCATCCTTCCCGGCGACGCTCCCGCTCCCACTCCCGATCCCACACCCACTCCGGGAGAGTATGTGACGACCACCGTAAACCACACCGGCAACATCACCTGGACCAAGTCCGACCCCAACCAGTGGTCCGGCAACGCCACCTACGAACAGACCGACACCGGCGCCACCGTTTGGTACGAGGATCCGGTTAATTACTTCCAGACCGCCGGCGACTTCGACATCACAAGCGAATGGAACATTAACGCCTCCGCCGGCGACGAGATTTCCCTGAATTACGACCTGAACGGTATCTTCAACGAAAGCGGCAGCCGGGAATTCGGCGATTTCCGCATGTGGTATTCCGGCGGAACAACCACAATCTACTACGGCGACGGACAGTCCATCGAACTCAGCAACAACCTCTGCACCATCGACGAAAACTACGGTGTGAACTTTACCTTCACCCTTGAGGACGACATCGACACCGTCACCGGCATCAAGCTTTTCAACAACGTGGACACTTTCTGGATGGACGGACCTACTTGGGCCAACTCCGACGAGTACCACTATCCCGGCGAGTGGGATTTGGCATATGAGATAACCAACCCCTACTTCATGGTTCCCGGCGTCGCTCCCGACCCCGAACCCGAACCGGAATACGTCACCAGAGAAGTCACCGCCGACGGCAATATCACTTGGACCAAGGTGGATCCCTCAATGTGGTCCGGAAACACCGGCTACACCGAAACCGAAGACGGAGTCACCGTCTACTTTAAGGACGTGGATTACGGCATGACGGTGGACGACCTGCTGGCCTCCGGCGAATGGGTTTTGAACGCCGAAGCGGGAGATGAGATTGCTCTCAAATACGACTTTGACGGCTATTTCATGCTGACCGACGAGCCCCAGATGCTTAGTTTCGACGACGACTACTCCAACAGCTATTTCAACAAAACCATCATCTTCTTCGATGACGGAAAATCCCTCGAGCTGACGAGAGATTGCTGCACCATGAACGAAGACCTCACCGTTACCTACAGCTTCGTTCCCGAAGAAGCCATCGGCACCGTCACCGGAATACAGGTTTACAACCTTATCAATTCGTACTATTTCGACGGGCAGGCGTGGTACAACGCCGAAGATTTCCACTATCCCGGCGTGGACGACTTAGCCTACACCATCTCCAACCCCTATTTCACCGTCACCACCCTCGCTCCCGAACCGGAAGAGGGAATCTGGAGCGAAACCGACCCCGACGAGTGGGCCGCTCTCAATGATACCGAGTGGACGGAAGATGATGACCACTATGCCATCGTCTACTTCACCGACCCCATGAACGAAAACGCCGTGGGCGCGGGACTTACCTGCAACAGCGAATGGCTGGTAAACGGCAACATGGGCGACACAATCTTCGTCACCTACGACAACGACGGCGTCGACAATTTGGAAGGAATTGCCGCGAGCCTTCAGGACTTCGCCGCGGTTCTCCACTACGACGACGGACTGACTCTCACCCTCACCGACGCCCTCTTCGACGGCAACACCGTTATCTTCTCCGGCGTTCTCGCCGACGCCGTGGGCGTTGTGAACGCGGTTGACGTATTCGCCGCCTTCGCCCAGGCCGACACCACCGGAACTTACACCGAAGGCGAGGACCCCAATTTCAGAAAAGCCGCCGCCTACAAAGCCTTCAGACTCTCCGTACCCGAAATCAGGGTCACGTCCGAATCCGAAGTACCGGAACCGGCGACGGTTGCTTATGCTCTTATGGGTCTCGGTTCTCTCGCGGGAATCAAGAGAAGATCCAAGAAGTAAGTTCATACACAAAAAAAGTCCGCCGAAAGGCGGATTTTTTTGTGCCGCGGGGCAACCGTCGAGTGATGTCCGCCCTTACGGGCGGGTGATGTCGCTTCGCTAGTGATGTACCGCTTCGCGGTGTGATGTGCGCTTCGCTTCGCTTGCACATGGCGGTGTTGCCTACGGCAACGGATTATAAAACAAACACCGCAATGTGAGTTGGTAGAATCCGTCCGCCTATGGCGGACACATTCCCTGACCCCTGAGCCCTAATATAATTTTTTTCAAAACCTATGGAACAAATTCCCGCAAACGTCGTCAAAAATAATATCTCCGCCTCATCAGGCACATGGGACGGCGACACAACAAAGAATACATCCGATACAATACCTCCTCCTCCATCACATGCACTACTCCGGTGCAGGCACAAAAAAAGCCTCCGATTTCCCCTCGGAGGCTTTGTGCCGTATTTATGTTACAGAGAAGCGAGCCGCTCCTTGAGTTTCGCCGCCGTCTCCGTAAGCTCCTTCACGATGTTGATTTCCTTTTGTTTAATCTCTTCCGGAGCCTTGGACATGAACTTCTCGTTGTCCAGCTTGGCCTGATGCTTGGAGAGATCCTTCTCGACGGACTTCAACTCGTTGGCGATGCGTTCCTTTTCCTTTTCCACGTCCACAAGACCCGCCATGGGAACGTAGATGTCGCAGCCCGGGAAGTGGGCGGACATGAACTTGCCCTTGTCGCCCTCGGCGATGGCGTCGGCGAAGGTAATCTCGTCCACCTTGGCAAGGGACTTCACGATGACTTCCGCTTTCTTCACAAGCTCGGCCTTATCGCCGTCGCAGATGAGGGTGAGCGGCACGGGCTTGGAGGGAGCGGCGCCGATTTCGGCTCTGATGTTCCGCACGGCCCGAACCAGGTCCATAACAACGCTCATCTGCGCTTCCGCTTCCTTGTCCTCGAGACTGTCGTCCGCCTCGGGATAGGAAGCGACCATAACGGATTCGCCCTCGTGGGGAATGGCCTGCCAAATCTCTTCGGTGATAAAGGGCATAATGGGATGGAGAAGCCGCATGGAGGTCTCCAAAACCTTGGTGAGCACGGCCTGAACGTTCCGCTTGCCTTCGCCCTCCTCACGGAGTCTGGGCTTGGCCAGCTCGATGTACCAGTCGCAGAACTCGTTCCACATGAAGTCGTAGATGGCTCTGGCGGCGTCGTCCATGTCGTAGTTGTCGAAGCCCTTGTTGGCGGCCTTCACGGTGTCGTTGAGGCGGGAGAGAATCCACTTGTCCGCGGTCTCCAACTTCGCCTCGTCCATGGGCTTGCCGTCGTAGCCCTCAAGATTCATGATAACGAACCGGGAGGCGTTCCAAATCTTGTTGGCGAAGCCCCGAACGTTCTCCACACGCTTGTCGGAGAAGCGCATATCCTGGTTCTTGCCCGCCTGAGAGATAAGGGCGAACCGCAGGGAGTCGACGCCGTATTTTTCAACCAGCTCCAAGGGGTCCACGCCGGTGCCCAGGGACTTGCTCATGCGCTTGCCCTCTTCGTTCATAACCGTGGCGTAGATGTACACGTCCTTGAAGGGAATCTGTTTGCGGTACTCAAGGCTGGAGAAAATCATTCTCGCCACCCAGAGGTAGATAATATCCCGGGCGGTGATAAGCACGTCCGTGGGATAGAAGTAGTCAAGCAAATCTTCGCTGAGGGGCCAGCCCATGGTGGCGAAGGGCCACAGAGCGGAGGAGAACCAGGTGTCCAAAACGTCCGTCTCCCGGGTCACGTTCTTGCTTCCGCAATGGGAGCAGGAGTCGCATTCGTCCTCGGAAGCGGTATATTTGCCGCAGTCCTCGCACTTCCAAACCGGAATCTGATGACCCCACCAAAGCTGACGGGAAATGCACCAATCGCGGACGTTTTCCATCCACTCGAGGTAAGTCTTGGCGTATCTGTCCGGGTGGAACTTCACGGCGCCGCTTGTGACCGCCTCGATGGCGGGACCGGCCAGCTCTTTCATCTTGCAGAACCACTGCTCGGAGAGCATGGGCTCGATGGTGGTGCCGCAGCGGGCGCAGGTGCCCACGTTGTGGGAGTAGTCCTCAATCTTGTCCAAAAGTCCCAGAGCGTCGATGTCGGCCACCACCTGTTTGCGGGCCTCGTCTCTGTCCAAACCGGCGTACTTGCCCGCCTCGGCGGTCATCTTGCCGTCGTTGCCGATGACGTGGATCTGCTCCAGATTGTGGCGCATGCCTATCTCGAAGTCGTTGGGGTCGTGGGCGGGAGTGACTTTCACCGCGCCGGTACCGAACTCAAGGTCCACGTAGTCGTCCGCCACAATGGGGATGAGCCGGTCAACCAGGGGCAGGCGGAGCATCTTGCCCACCATACCCTCGTAACGCTTGTCGCCCGGGTTCACCGCCACGGCGGTATCGCCCAGCATGGTCTCCGGACGGGTGGTGGCAACCACAACGTAGCCGCTGCCGTCCTCGAAGGGGTATTTGAAATGCCACAGGTGGCTGGGTTGGTCTTTGTATTCCACCTCGATGTCGGAGATGGCGGTCATGCACCGGGGACACCAGTTGATAACTCTGGCGCCGCGGTAGATGTAACCCTTGTTGAAGAGGGTAACGAAAGCCTTCTTCACGGCGGCGGAGTAGCCCTCGTCCATGGTGAAGCGCTCTCTGTCCCAGTCGAAGGAGTAGCCCATGGTGCGGAACTGATTGAGAATCTGGGCGCCGTACTCGTTTTTCCAATCCCAAACACGCTCCAGGAACTTCTCTCTGCCGATGTCGTGGCGGGTGAGACCCTCTTTCGCCAGCTTCTGCTCAACCTTGTTCTGGGTGGCGATGCCGGCGTGGTCCGTGCCCGGCAGACAGAGCACGTTGAAGCCCTGCATGCGCTTGCGGCGCACGAGAACGTCGTGAATGGTATAGCCCAGCGCGTGGCCGATGTGGAGAGAGCCGGTTACGTTGGGCGGCGGAATGGTTATGGAGTATTTTTCCCTGCTCGGGTCAACCTCCGCGTGGAAGTAGCCTTTGTCCAGCCAAAACTTATACAGTTCGGCCGCGGAAGAGGGATCGTAATTCTTGGGCAGTTCGGTCATAATTTTCCTCATACTTTGATTAAAATCGAAAGGCTTAGGGAATAGGGAAAAGGGAATAGTCCCACATAGCAAGGTCGGACGCTAAAACCTAACCCCTAACCCCTAAAACCTGATTATATATATTTTACATCATTTCGCCCACTCTTGCAACCCGGCCAAGACTTTGCATATAACACGAATGTTTGGTATAATTGTAGTAGGTACATAAGTGCCGTAAAAAAACCCGAAAGAGAAAGACCATGAAGAGAATATTTTTATACGTTTTGTTAGCGACCGCCCTCTCCGGCGCGGTTTGGGCCTCCGTAAACGACGGAATCGCCCTCTACAAAAAAGGAAACACCGCCGGAGCTATCGCGGAAATAAAGAAAGTCATCGCCGAAAATCCCTCAAACGGCGACGCCCACCGCTGGCTGGGATTTCTGCTTTTGAAATCCGACCCGGCGGCGGCGAAAACGGAGCTTCGGAAAGCCCTTGAGCTGGGCTGCGACGGCGCGGACCTCAGAAACAACCTCGCCACCGCCTGCATCGCCACCAAGGACTACGATGAGGCGATAACGGAGTTGAACACATCCCTGGGCATGGAGCCCCAGAGAGCCGACACCCTCTACAATCTGGGCGTGGCCTACACGAACTCCGGCAAAATCGACGAGGCAATCGCCACCTACAGACGGGCGGAAACCGTCTCTCCCAAAAACGCCGATATCAAGAACAATCTGGGTCTGGTGCTCCTCAAAAAAGGCGACACCGCCGGCGCGGTTTCTTCTTTCAAAGCCGCTAAAGCATTGTCTTCCAAGGACGCCGCCATGTCCGCCAACTTGGGCAAAGCCCTCCTTGCCGCCGGCAAGCCCGCCGAAGCGGTGACGGAACTGAAATACGCCCGGACGCTGGCGCCCAACGACTACGGCATCGCCTCCTCCCTTGCCAACGCGTTCTACGCCACCGGCAACATCGGCGACACCGCCAACATGTTCCGCAAAGCGTCGGAAATCAAACCCGGCGAGTTCGACCCCAAGTTCAACCTGGGCGTCATTCTCATGACCAAGGGCAACTACGAGGGCGCCGCCAAGAGCTTCAACGAGGCTCTGGCCATCGACCCCAAGGACCCGGAAGCCCTCGAATACGCCGGCAGCTGCGAATACCTCACGGGCTCCAAGCAGGCGGCAATCAAGCACCTCTCCGCGGCGGGCACGATTAACGCCAAGGTGCGCCTGGCGGAAGTCTACGCCTCCATGGGCAGAACGGATGAAGCGGAGAAGCTTTGGAGCGAGGCGGCGGAGTCCAACCCGGAGATTCTCTCTCCCCACATCGCCCTGGGCAACATGAAAGTCACAAGCGACCCGGCCAAGGCCATCGAGCACTACGACAACGCCCTGAAGGCGGATCCCAAGAGCGATCTGGCTTATTTCGGCAAGGGTCTGGCGTATTCCAATCTGAACAAGCACGACGAGTCCATCGCCGCCTACAAAAAAGCGGTGGAGCTCAACCCCAAAAATGCCGCCGCCTACAACAATCTGGGGGCGGAGACGGAGCGGAAAGGCAATACCGCTCAGGCTAAAACATACTACAAAGCGGCCCTTGACGCGGACCCCGACAACGAGGACGCCAAGGCCAACTATAACAGACTGTAAGACATGCGAAAAATATCACTGGCGCCCAATCCGGAACGTCCGGAGGCGGTGAAACTGACGGAAAAACTCATCCTCAAACTGGAAGGTTTGGGGATAGAAGTGTTTGTGACGGAGCGGGTTGCCGCCATGGTGAACCGCCCGGATTTGGGTGTCGACGAAAGCGAAATCGGCAACTCCGATATGGTTGTCGTCATGGGCGGCGACGGAACAATGCTCCGTTGGTGCCGCCTGACGGCTCCCCGCCCCACTCCCATTTTGGGCATAAACTTCGGCAAGTACGGCTTTATCACGGAAGTGACCGCGGAGGACGCGGACAAGGCGATAGACGAAATCCTGGCGGGCAACTACATCGTCTGCGACAGATCGCCCCTCATCGCCAAAATCATCAAGGAGAACGAAGCTCCGCGGGAACATTTTGCCTTCAACGACGTGGTTGTTTCCCGAAGCGTCCTCTCAAGAGTTATCGAGCTTGACACCCGCATCAGCGGCAGACACATCGTCAACTACGCCGCCGACGGCCTCATCATCAGCACCCCCGTGGGCAGCACCGGCTACGCCCTTTCCGCCGGCGGTCCCGTGGTGCACCCGGACATAAACGTCTTCGTCATCACCCCAATCTGCCCCCACACCTTAAACGCCCGGCCTCTGGTTCTCCCCACAACGGAGTACGTAACCGTGCAGCCCATAACGGACACAAACGTAATGGTAACGGTTGACGGCCAGACCGGCGAAACTCTCACAAAACGGGACAAAGTCGAGGTGCGCCCGGCGGACTTCAAGGCCAAGTTCGTGCTTCTGAACAGATACAGTTTCTACGACAAACTCCGCAACAGACTGCGCTGGGGAGAGCGGTTCTCCCACTGACATATGCTTAGCGAACTCTACATCAAAAACTTCGCCCTCATCGACGAATTATATCTGGAACCGGGGGACGGACTCAACGTCATAACCGGCGAGACCGGCGCGGGCAAGTCCATCATTCTCGGCGCCCTGGCCGCCGCCGTGGGCGAGAAAACCGACCCCCAGGTGATACGCAAAGGCGCCGACAAAGCCACCGTCGAGGCGGTTTTCGACCTCTCCGACTCCCCGGACACCCGGGAAAAGCTGGCGGAGCTCGGCATGGACTGCGAGGACGGCATACTTGTTCTCACCCGGGAGATACACTCCTCCGGCAGAAGCACTTCCCGGATAAACCGCCACACCGTCGGCGCCAACGTAATTAAGGACATCGCCGCCCACCTCATAGACTTTCACGGTCAGCGGGACCACGGCGCGGTGCTGGCCAAATCCGCCCACATGAACATCTTCGACAACTACTGCGGCGAAGAAGTTCTGAGCCTGAAGTCCGAAGCGGCCGCCCTCCACGGCGAGCTGGCGGAACTTGAGGCCAAGTACGAAGCAATCATGAAGGAAGGCGAGCAAAACGCCCGGCTTCTGGAGATGTACCGCTTCGAGGCGGAGGATATCAAAAAGGCCGACCTTCGCGAGGAAGAGGAAGAGGAGCTGGGTCTTGAGCGGAACCGGCTGGCAAACGCGGAAAAACTCTACGAGTACGCCGCGGAGATAGCGAACCGTCTCTCCGGCGAGGAGAACTCCGCCCGGGAAATGCTGGGCGCGGCCTCCGCCGCCGCGGAACGACTTGTTGCCGCGGACCCCACCGCGGAGGAAGCGGCAAATGAGGTTCGTTCCGCCGAAGCCGCCTGCGAGGAAGCCTCGGTGCTCATAAGAAACTACCTTGACACCGTGGATATCGACCCGGGTCGTCTTGAGGAAGTTGAGGCCCGGCTGGACACCATATCCCGCATGAAGCGCAAGTACGAAAAGTCCGTGGCGGAGATCATCGCCTACGGTGACGAGCTTGAGGAAAAGATAAGAATTCTCTCCGGCGCCGAGGAAAACGGCACCGGACTGCTGAAAACGATAAACGACAAAACGGCGGAACTGAAAGCCCTCTGCGCCCGCCTGACGGAGCTCCGCAAGGCAAACGCGGAGAAGTTCGAGAAAGCCATCGAGGGCGAACTTCGGGACCTCGCCATGCCTTCCGCCCGGTTTGAGGTAAGCATTGAGCCCACGGAGCCGAAAGCCACCGGCGCCGACGACATCGAGTTCATGATATCCCCCAACGCCGGCGAGGATTTGAAGCCCCTTATCAAAACCGCCAGCGGCGGCGAAATCTCCCGGATTATGCTGGCGATTAAGACCGTGGCCCGATGCTCCATCCCCACCCTCGTTTTCGACGAAATAGACTCCGGAATCGGCGGTCTCACGGCGGGGGTATTCGCTTCCAAGATATCCGACTCCGTAAGCAAGGCCCAGATAATCTGCATAACCCACCTGGCTCAGGTCGCCTGCCACGCCGGGCGCCACTTCTCCGTAACCAAGTTCGAGGACGAGGGAAACACCCACGTCCATGTGCGGGTTCTGGAAACCGACGACGACAAGGCGGCGGAACTCACACGGATGCTGGGCAGCAAAATGTCCTCCGCGACCGCAGTGGAACACGCCAGGGAAATGCTTAAAAACGCGAACAAATAAAATGGAAATACAGGGAAAAATCAAGCGCGGAAAGCGCACAAAAGAACTCGCCAAGCGGTTAAAGCCCGCGGACATAGCCGTCATCGACCACGAAGACATCGACTCCGTGGCGGCTCAGATGCTGGTGGAAGCCGGGGTGAAAACCGTCATAAACGCGGCGAAATCCATCTCCGGCAAATACCCCAACCTGGGTCCCCGGGTCCTCATTGACGGCGGAATCACTCTCGTTGACAACTGCGGACAGGCCCTTTTCGAGGACGCCGCCGACGGCGACGAGATTGTAATCGACGGCGACGGAAACATCGCCTGCGGCGGAAAGGACATGTGCGCCGGCGCCATTCTCACCCGGAACTCCGCCGACGCCATGCTTGAGGACGCCAAAAAGAACCTGGACAACGAGCTGGACAAGTTCGTCCGTAACACGGTGGAATACGTATCCAAAGAGCGGTCAATCCTCCTCGACCCGGCCAATTTGCCGGACGTGGGAAAGGTTTTCCGGGACAAGCCGGCCCTCATCGTCGTTCGGGGCGAGGGCTACAAGAAGGACCTGTCGGCGGTGCGCACCTACATCAAGGACGAGAAGCCCATTTTGATAGGTGTGGACGGCGGCGCGGACGCCATTTTGGAGGAGGGCTTCAAGCCCCACTTTGTAATCGGAGACATGGACAGCGTCAGCGACAAGGCTCTGCTGTGCGGCGCCAAGGTAATCGTCCACGCCTACGTGAACGGCAAGGCGCCGGGGCTGCCCCGAGTGAAAGAACTGGGCATCGACCCCATGGTCTGCGCCATTCCCGGAACCAGCGAGGATTTGGCAATGCTGCTGGCCTACGAAAAGGGCGCCAAGCTCATCGTGACCGTGGGCAGCCACTCCAACATGATTGATTTTCTGGATAAGGGGCGCAAGGGCATGTCCAGCACCTTCCTTACCCGCCTCAAGATAGGCAATAAACTCGTCGACGCCAAGGGCGTGCGGCACCTCTACCGTGTGGCGCCGGGCAGCAAACATTTGGCGTCCATAGTGCTGGCGGCTCTGGTGGTGCTCTTCACGGTCATCGCCCTGTCGCCGAATATGCGGGACAGCATTCAAAACGTGATGTTCGACATGAAGTCGAAGTTTTGGAAAGTTTGGCTGAATCTGCGAATGTGGGAGAAGTAAAATGATTGATTTGAGATACCATATATACAGCATAGCGGCGGTATTTCTCGCCCTTGCCATCGGCATGGTCATCGGCACCGGTCTCAAAGGCAGCAACGCCGGAAACGAAACCGCCCAAAAAACCATACGCCGCTACGAAGCGAACATGAACAAGCTGAAGGACGAGATTGTCCTTGCCAGCAACGAGGCCTCCGCCAAAAGCGAAATCGCCGACAAGTACCGCAAGTTCTGCGAAGTGCTCATGCCGGAGATTGTTGACGGCAAGCTGGCGGGCAAGAACATCGCCCTTATCCAGACCGGCGACGACGAGGAGCTTATGGGTCTTGTGACAATCACCCTCCGCAAGGCCGGCGCCAAGGTCACCTCCGTCATAACCGTGAACACGGACTTCGACACCGAAAACGACAAAGAAATCTCCGACATACTCATCTCCGCGGGCATGAACCCCACCGGCGACGACAAAACCGACGCGGAAAAACTCTTCGCCGTATTGGCCGAGAACGTCATAACCGGAAGCTTCGCCGAGATTATGCCCAAACTCTCCGCCGGAGGATTCGCCAACGCCGTGGGCGACTATTACAGCCCCAACTCCGCCGTGGTCATGATTGGCGGCCACTCCAGAGCCGACAAAGACGAGGATGTGGAACCGGTTATTTCCGGCCTCATGGCCCAGCTTGAGAAGAAACACGCCCTTGTGGTGGGCTGCGAGTCCATCGACGCGGTGCTGTCATACATCCCGTTTTGGAAGAAATGCGGCATAGCCACCGTTGACGACGCGGACACCGCCATCGGCAGAATCTCCCTTGTCTGCGCCCTCACCGGCGAAGTCGCCAACTTCGGAATCAAAGACACCTCCGACCGCTTCGTGCCTCAGTCCCTGGAGACGAAACAATGACACGCCTCTGCGCCGTTGTGCCCGCCTATAACGAGGGTGACAGAATCGGCGATACCGTCAAATCCCTCCTCACCGTGCCGGACATCGATACGGTGCTGGTTATCGACGACGGCTCCCGGGACAATACCGCCGAAGCCGCCGAAAAAGCCGGCGCCCAGGTGGTGCGCCTCAGTGAAAACAAGGGCAAGGGCAACGCCATGAACACCGCCCGAAAATCCGTCGACGCGGAGTTTTACCTCTTCGTGGACGGGGATCTGGGGGAATGCGCCGAGCACACGGAGGTGCTCATTCCGCCTGTCATAGACGGCGAAGTCGACATGACCATCGCCCTTATGAAGGCTCCTCCCGGACACAAGGGGGGCTTCGGAGCCGTGAAAAAACTGGCCGCGTGGGGTATCAAGAAGTTCGGCGGCATAGACGTGGCCGCCCCCATTTCCGGACAGCGGTGCATGACACGGGAACTCATCGACGCCATCGGCGGCTTCGAGCAGGGCTTCGGAGTGGAAACCGCCATGACGATCGACGCCGCCCGCAAGGGTTTCAAGATAAGGGAAATCCCCGTGGAACTCAACCACCGCCTCAGCGGCAGAAGCCTAAAGGGCTTCCTCCACAGAGGCCGACAGTTCCTGGAAATCGCCCGAGCCATCGCGAAAAGGATACGATGATTTTAAGACGCCGCCAAACGGTTCACCCGTCGGCGGCGGTATTTTAAGGATAAAATGGCACTTACGAAAACAATGACCGAGGGGGCGCCTTGGAAACATATATTAAGGTTCTCCCTGCCGGTGCTGGCGGGTTCGTTCCTGCAGCAGTTCTACAACACCGTTGACGCCATAATCGTGGGCAAATACGCCGGCGAGGACGCCCTGTCGGCGGTGGGAACCACCACCAGCTTCGCCTTTTTGTTCCTGGCTCTTGCCATCGGTTTTTCCTCCGGCAACGGCGTTGTGGTGGCCCAGTATTTCGGCGCGGGGGACGACAAAAACGTGCGGGCCAACGGCGCCGCGGGTGTTGTTTTCCTCATGGTTTTGGGGGTCATATCGGCGGTTCTGGGCATCGCCACCGCCCGCCCGGCCTACGCGAATTGGCTCAACGTGGACGGGAGCATTCTGGGCCTCACGGTCACCTATTTCCGCTGGTACTCCCTGGGTCTCATTTTCCAATTCGGCTACAACATTTTCTCCTCCATACTCCGAGCCCTGGGCGACAGCGCGGCGACCCTCTACTTTCTGCTGATTTCATCGCTGCTGAACATCGGTCTGGACCTGCTCTTCGTGGCGGTGTTCCGGTGGAGCGTGACCGGCGCGGCGGTGGCCACGGACATCTCCCAGTTGATGTCCTTCATCGCCGCCTACCTCTACACCCGCCGAAAGTACCCGGTGTTCAGGTTCGGCATGGGGGATCTGAAGTGGGACCCGAGTCGAATCAAGGCGACCGTGAAAGTGGGACTCCCCATATCGCTGCAGCTCATCTTCGTCTCCCTGGGATTTACCTTTATCCAGCGGGCGGTGAACGAGTTCGGCAAAACCATGACCGCCGCCTTCACCGTGGGCCAGCGGGTGGAGACCTATCTGAACTTCCCCTGCCACGCCTTCCAGACAACTCTGGCAACCTACACGGGGCAAAACATCGGCGCCGGGAAAATCAGGCGCGTCAAGGCTGGGGCGAAGCAGGCTGTCGCCCTGTCTCTGCTGCTGACTCTCTGCATCTCGGTGTCGGTGTGGGTCTTTGCCGACAAAATCACCGCTCTGTTCAGCGTAAGCGAGCGGGCGGCGGACTACTCCCTGTCCTTCCTGCGGACGGTGGCGGTCATCAACATTCTGCTGGCCTCCTACATACCTCTCTTCGGCGTGTTCCAAGGGGCCAACCACAGCGGATTCCCCACTCTGGTGTCCGTAAGCGCCCTGGGAGCCAGGGTTTTGGCGACCTACCTTTTCAGATACAGCCCCTTCCTGGGCCACACCGTCATTTGGTGGAACGGCATCTTCGGCTTCGGCCTGGGGTTCATCATGGCATGGAGCTACTACCTCAGCGGGCGGTGGCGGAAAAACTCATCTCTCACGGGGGCGGGACAATAACATGATTCAAACGATTTTAATGATTCTCTGCGCGGTGGTCTTTCACCTGTGCTTCAACAAAACGGCTCGGCGGGTGCCCAACTTCAAGGGGGTGCCGGTCATCTGCTCCTACGGCATTCCGGAGACGGTGTACATGGCGGCGGCGGCGATAATCCTGACGAAACTGCCCTACGACTTCATCAACCGGGACCTCCTGCCCGTAACGGGACACCAAATATTCATGGGTCGGGCCATTGTCTTTGTCACCGGCGCCATGTGCGTTCTGGGAGCGCTGGACGACTTCTACGGAACAAGAGAAGTGGGCGGCTTCAAAGGCCACTTCCGCATGCTCATCAAGGAGCACAAACTCACCACCGGCGCCGTGAAGGCTCTGGGCGGCGGACTGGTCGGCGTAATCTTCGCCGCGGTATCCTTCTTCTCCCGCATGATTCCCGCGGACATGATTATCCCCGCGGCCCTCATCGTGCCACTCTCCGCCAACACCGTAAACATCCTGGACCTGCGGCCCGGCAGAGCGGCGGCGGCCTTCTTCGCGGGCATAATCGTAACGCTGATTTTCGCCGCCAAACTCCTTTTGCCCATGTCCGCCGTCTACGCGGTTCTGGCGATTATCTTTATCTTCGCCGTCTTCGACTCCCGGGCCAAAATGATGATGGGTGACGCGGGCTCCAACTCAATCGGCGCCTTCGCCGGCGTCATCTCCGCCCTCGCCTGCCCCCTGTGGTTCAACATCATCGCCATTCTTTTCCACATAGGCATCCAGCTCTACTCCGAAAAGCATTCCATCACAAAGCTCATCGCCGAGAACAAGGTTCTGAATAAGATAGACAGACTGATCGGCGTCAGAGACTGAAAAAATAAGCGCCGGACTTATGTCCGACGCTTAAATCTTAATCTTCGGCAATTTCTCCCGTCTCCTCGAAGGTATCGCCCTGCCCCGAGGGGTTCGGTTTGTCCTTGTCCGGGTCGGTTTTCCCGGCCCTCATCGCCTTCGCCTCCTCTTTAAGCTCCTCGATTTTCTCCCTGTCCTTGCGCAAGTTGTACACAAACACGAATACGGCGAGTAATATTACGATAAGGATAAACGGCATATCAACGCCTCATAAGAAAAGATATGAGCCCCAAAACGGCGGCAAAGAGAATAAAAGCGATCGCCAAATCCCGCTTCTCCGCGGGTTTAAGCTTAAACTCGCCGAAGTTGGCGCAGACGACGGCCACGGAAAGAACCACCAGCGCCGGGATTTTTACGGTCCAAAATATCATCAGCGACAGCATGGCCAGAGTCATGAACACGGACACG
>JAGDDM010000075.1 GCA_017958015.1 Abditibacteriota bacterium
AGATGAAATAGTTGCCCAAAGTGTCCTTCAGCAGGTGGTCAACGCCGGGAATATCCATGGTTCTCATGGTTCCCTGCATATCCTCCTCGAAGCGAATCTGGTTCTTCAGGGGCTCCTCGCAGTTGTTGTGGCCGGTATATATCACGCCGTGGTCCCGGCACCAGGCGGCCAGGTTGCCGTGGTAACGCTCGTTGAAGAGGTTGCCCGCGTGCTCGTTGAAGTCCGCCCTGAAGGAGGAACCGTAGACGCCTCTGGCGAAGAGGTAGGGCAGCCGCTCCACCGGGTCGTAGCCGTATCTCTCCCGGAATGTCTCGAAGAAATCCGTGGTATAGGGCAGGTTCATATCATCGTAGCCCACGGAGACCCAGTAGACGGAGGGCTCGTCGGTGAAGAAAGCCACGATTGTCTTGCCGAATTCCTCGGCGAAATGCTCGTAATATTTTTCGTAGGTCATTTCCTTGAAGCAGTCAACGGCTTCCTTGGAGAGGGTGTCCACATAGCAGTCGTCGTACTTCATTTTGAAGACGTAAACTTTGTGGTCCTCGGTGAGGTTCAGTAAATCGTCCTTGGATTTGATGACCTTGGTATCGGAGATATAGTCGTCGGACTCGGCGAAAGCCGCCACGGCATAGTCCCCCAAATCGCCGTCGAAAGCCTCATCGGGATTCAAAACCGTGGTTTCCAGATACTTGCCCCGAAACTCCGGATGGGTCTTCATCACCTGATGGTGGGCGGTGCCGCTGGGCCAGTCGTACTCATCATATGCCCAGATGGTGATATCCCGCTTTTTGCATTCCTCGATGATGATACCCATGAGGTCGAAGAACTCCTCGGAGAGGTATTCGGGAGCCAGACCCGCTCTGGGATGAGGAATAACGGTGGTGACGCCGATGGCTTTCATCTTGTCCAGTTCGTCTTGGATGTGCCATCTGTCCAAATGCCCGTTCAGAAACCAAAATGGTATGGGAGATTGCAGGCCCCGGGCCGCTTTGTCATACTTTTCGTACTTCAAGATAAGCTCCTATTTATTTGAGCACCGTAATATCGCTCTGCCGCCGAGGAATGAGAACTCTGCGGACAATGCTTGTGTTTCCCACCACGGAGCCGGTGGACACTCCGGTGATTATGACCTTTTTGTTTATGTTGGGCCGCACAACGCCATCGGGAGTGTGAACGTATATGCCGTCGTATCCCGCGCCGTCGTCAAGGGGTGAGCCGTCGCTGATGTAGAACCAGTCGGGACCCACGGCGGTAATCTTACCGGCGGTGCGCACGATGCAGCCGATGTTGGTGAGACCCTCGGAGAAAGTTCTCGGATAGGAGTAGCTGTCCACAACGCCGGGCTGCTTGCCGTAGGCGCCGCCGCCAACTCTGATACCCGCCATGCCGAAGGGCTTTATCTCAAAGGTTTCCCCGGTTTTTTCCATTGTGGGGTTCTTTATGCAGAAGTTGCCGTCGTAAACGTCGGAGCTGCCGGAGATTTTAACCACGTCGCCGGCGGTGTAGCCCTCGGGAGCGCCGGAGGGGAAGTAGAGCATAACGCCGCTTATTCTGTTCTTTGTTTGGGCGAAGAGCATGTTCTCGATCTCGCCGGAGGAGGTGGTGAGAACCATGTCGTTCAAATTCACGTAGGAACCGAGATCCGCTTTCTTGGCGGCGGAGAGGTCGGTTATGTCCTCGATGGTCTCCGTGAGAGCCCGGTAGGCGTTCACTCTGCCGTAGCCGGTGTAGATGTCGTAGCCCGGCGAGCCGCAGTCGTCGGCGGTGCGCTTAATTTGCTCCGCGATTCTCTGGGCGGACCAGTCGGGGTGGACGGACTTCAGGAGAGCCGCAACGCCGCAGGCCATGGGGGAAGCGGCGGAGGTGCCGTCGAAGAAGAAGTAATCCTGGTCTTTGACCATGCTGGAGCAGCCCAAAATGGTGTTGCCCGGAGCCACAACGTCGATGTAGTCGCCGTAGTTGCTGCCGCCCTGTCCCCAGTCGGCGGCGGTACATCTCTCGCCGCTCTTGTTGTAGGCGCCCACGGCCAGCGCGCCGGGATAGGCGGCGGGATAGTGGGGAGCGCCGGAGTCCTCGTTGCCGGTGGCGCAAACGCAGAGAACGTCGTGGGCCACGGCGTAGGCGACGGCGTCCCGGAGAACCGGAACGTCCTCGTCGGTGGCAAGGGACATATTGATAATCTTCACGCCCATATCAACGGCGTAGATAATACCGTCGGCGCAGTCGCTCTCAAGGCCCGTACCGTCGCCGGCCATAACCTTGATGGGCATTATGGGACAATTCCAAGCGACGCCGGCGATGCCGAGGTTGTTGTTTGTGGAGGCGCCGATGATACTGGAGGAAACGGTGCCGTGCTGCACCATCAGTCCGTAGGTCTGGTGGTCGTCCCAGGGATCCGGCTCGTCGGTCACGAAGTTCCAACCCACAACGTCGTCAACGAAACCGTTGCCGTCGTTGTCGATGCCGTCGTCTTCCTCGTTGGGGTTCCACCAAACTTTGTCGGCCATGTCCGGATGGAGATAGTCGATACCGGTGTCCAGAACCGCCACGATGACTTCGGAGGAACCGGTGGTAATCTCCCAGGCCTGGGGGAGCTTCATATCGAAGCCTTTCTCCCGGTCCCAGAGACCCCACTGATAGGCGGAGCCGCTCAGCATGCCGCCGAGACCGCCGTTGTCGCCGTAGAGAGGCCCAAGGATATCCCAAATATCGCCGTAGTCACCCAGAAGATCGCCGATATCGTAGTCGGAGTTGTAGTAACCTTCTTGGAAGATGGGGTCGTTGGGATAAACCGCGGCTACCTTCAGTTTGTGGTTAAAACCAACGTACTCGATGCCCGGCTTGCCCTTGAGGGCCTCAATCGCTTCTTCCGCGGAGATGTTCTTGGGAAGTTTGATTCTCTCCGTGCGGGTTTCGGCGAAATTGCCCACGGCCTTGGCGGAAACCGTCTTAATCGACAGCTGCGCCCTGATTCCGGGTTTGTACTTTACGAGAATTTCGTTTTCGGCGTGGTCGGCGCACACCGCCGACATCGCGGCGAGAAGAACCGCCGCCAGAACCGTAAGTTTGAATTTCATATCCGTTCTCCTTGATTTGATTATATTCTTACGTGTATATTATAACCCCCAAAATGATTTAATACAAGTGGAACGAAGAAAATCTTGTAAATATTTTCCGAATATGGTATATTAGTTGTAGCGGTATGCCTGCGGTGTTCGACATCGGATGCATAAAGTTTTGAGCCGACACTCAGACTTTAGGGACCGATCGTCGTCATTCCGAGTGACATCTCCCCCGCGGAGAATACGCGGACGAATGGCGCGGAGGACCCACCCTTCCTTTAGGGTTCAAAAACAATTGCTATCGACCGGCACACGCGGGCATACTTTTGACGCGCCGGTGTCGGCGGAGACTACGATTATATAACCCCATTGCGGTGTCGGTTTATAATCCGTTGTCGCCGGCAACACCGTTTGACTGATCACTGACCTCTAAAACCCGAAATGCGATCTACGCTGGAACAATATCTTTCCGCAATAGGAAAACAATCCCTCCTCACTCCCGGCGAAGAAAAAGCCTTGGCGGAAGCGGCCCAAAACGGAGACGAATCGGCAAAGCGGAAACTCATCGAGGCAAATCTCCGTCTCGTGGTGGGAATTGCCAAGTATTATGCCCGCACGGGTGTGTCCCTCTCCGACCTTATTCAGGACGGCAACTTGGGGCTCATTCGGGCGGCGGATACTTTTGACGCCTCCCGGAACTGCCGGTTTTCCACCTACGCCACACCCTGGATTAAACAGGCCATACGCCACGGACTGGACTCCGGCGTCGCGGCAATACGCCTGCCCAGATACATGTCGGAAATCGCCTCCAAAATCGAGGAACTGACGTCGCTCCACGAGAGCCTCTACGGCAAAAAACCCACCGTGGAGGAGCTGTCGGAAATCACCGGAATACCGGCCTCGAAAATCCGCAGCGCCATAGATTCCCGCCGGGCCCCCATATCCCTGTACGAAAGAACCAAAGAGGATTCCGGCTCCCGGGTGGAGGACCTGATTCCGGACCCCAACGCCGGCGACCCCCAAGCCGAGGTTATAAAAAACGAACGCCACCGGCTGGTGGAAGATTTTCTGAAGACTCTGGACCCGAAAGAAGCCTTCATCATCAAAAGCCACTTCGGACTGGGCTCCCACCGAAAACGATCCCTCCGGGCCATCGCCGCGGACCTCAATATCACCTACGAGTGGGTCCGCAAAACGGAAATGAGAGTGCTCCGCCGGTTCAGAGCGGCGCTTATGAGTCAAAACATAGCGGATTTATAATCGGGTTTCGGGTATCGCGACGCCGGTGGTATAATCCCTTCGGCGCAAGCCGAACACCCGACTTAAAACCTAAATAAAATCAAGAGATACGACATTATGGACTACACCCCCACAGACTTCATCAGAGAAATCATCAACAAAGACCTTGAGGAAGGTCGTTTCGACACCGTTCACACCCGCTTCCCGCCGGAACCCAACGCCTATCTCCACATAGGCCACGCCAAGGCCGTGCTCATCAACTACAATATAGCCAAGCAGTACGGCGGCAAGTTCAACGTCCGTTTCGACGACACCAACCCGGCCAAAGAAGACCAAGAGTTCGTGGACGCCATCATAAACGACCTGAAGTGGTTGGGTGTTGACTGGGAGGACCGGCTTTTCTTCGCCTCCGACTACTTCGAACGCATGTATGAGCTGGCC
>JAGDDM010000005.1 GCA_017958015.1 Abditibacteriota bacterium
CTCGCCGGCAGAGCGGTGAGGTTGTTGTCGTTAAGTTCCAAAGTCCGCAGAGCCGTGAGATTGCCGAAACTTTCCGGAAGGGAGGTAAGGCCGTTGTTGTTGAGGTAGAGCCACTTCAGATTTTTCAGGTTGCCGAAGCTTGCGGGCAGAGCGGTGATTTTGTTGAAACTCAGGTTCAGCAGATACAACCCCGTCAAATTGCCTATGCTCTCCGGCAGCGTCGTGAGGTTGGCGTCGTGGAGGTCGATAACACCCACATGCCCGTTCTCCACGGAATACAGAGGCGCCCGATTTGCCAGCGCCCCGAGCTCGTTTACGGCAGCCTTTTCCGCCGCCGGGATATCCGCGAAGGCTATGGTCGCGAGCATAGCCGCCATCAAGACAAATACGAAAGTTTTTCTCATAATTTCACCTCATATAATCGTAAATCCGCATTTCCGAATATAACACCATATTTTCTTTGAGTCAAGTGAAATAATACAAAGAAATAAAATCAGAGAATAATTCTCTCCTTGTCGCAGTCTGTGAGGACCTCGCAGCCGTTCTCGGTGACGAGGATGTCGTCCTCTATCCGGACGCCGCCGAAGCCCTCGATATATATACCCGGCTCCACGGTGATAACCATGCCGGGTTTCAGAACCAAGGAGGATTTGGGTGAAAATCCGGCGCCGTCGTGGGTGTCTATGCCCAGAGAGTGGCCCAGTGAGTGGCCGAAGCAATCTCCGAAACCGGCGTAGGCGATGATGTCTCTGGCCACTTTGTCAATCTCCGCGCCGGTTTTGCCGGGCCGAATGGCCTTTATGGCCGCCTTCTGGGCCGTGAGCACCGTGTCGTAAATCTCATACTGCTTGGCGTTCGGCTCACCCACAAAGAAGGTGCGGGTGATGTCGGAATTGTACATATTCAGTCGGGCGCCGTAGTCGGCCAGATAGAACTCTCCCGCTTGGATAGGCCTGTCCGTGGGATACGCATGGGGCAGCGCCGTGTTGGGTCCGGAGGCGGAAATGGTGGAAAAGGCTGTGCCGTCGGCTCCCAACTCCCGCATGGCGTTATCGATAAATGCCGCCATATGTTTCTCCGTCACGCCGGGCTTGATTTCGTATCGCATAGCCCGAAAAACCGTGTCGCTTATGCGGATTGCCGCCCGAACGGCCTCGATTTCCTTGGCGTCCTTCACGCACCGCAGCCGCTCCACGATGCCGGATGTGGAACAGATTTGATATTTACCCTCGGCGAACTTAACCAGTTTTCCGTAGTCGCTCATGGTCATGTAGTCCGCTTCCACGCCCACCCGCTTGGGATCGGACCGCTCCAATATCTTCGTCGCCGCCTCAAAGACGGACATGGCGGAGAACTCCACCACGTCCAGGTCCTCGCACTGACGTTTGGCCTGAAGAGTGTATCTGCTGTCCACCAGAATCGAGGCGTCCCTCTCGGTGATGACAACCATCGCGGCGGAGCCGGTAAAGCCGCTGACGTAGAACACGTTGGACATGTTTGTTATGATAAGGGCATCCACGTTGTTGGCCGCCAGATTTCTCGCTATTGTTCTGATTCTGTTCATGCGTAATTCCTCAATAAACAAAAAGGATACATATTATTGTACCATATTCCCGAACTTTTTTGAATTTTTTATCCCGGTGGGTATATACGCCACCGAATTTCCGGTATAATTAGAATGTAAGTCAAAAAAACCCCGAAAGGAATGTTTTATGAATCTCAAAGACTTCAAAAATCCCGAATCGTTCATGCGCCCCGCCCCGTTCTGGGCCATCAACGACCGGCTCGACCCCAAAGAGGTTGACCGCCAGCTCCGGGACATGCGCGACAAGGGCTACGGCGGCGCCTTCTTCCACGCCCGCCACGGTCTCACCACCGACTACATGAGCGACGAGTGGTTCGAGTCCATGGACGCGGCCCTCAAGGTTGCCGAAGAAACCGACGGCAAGCTCTACCTCTACGACGAGGACCTATGGCCCTCCGGCAACGCCGGCGGTCTGGTGGCGGGAATGGACGACGAGTTCCGCTCCGCCCTCCTTGTGGGCACCATCATCGCCCCCGGCGATGATATTCCCGCCCTCACCGAGGATGAATCCGTCCGCTTCCTCTACGTCATCAAAGACAGAGACGGCCTCGACCTCAAGGACTTCGAAGCGGTCGACCCCGCCAAGGCGGATGATTACAAAGACGCCGAGCGGATTGTCCTCGTTCGCCGCTACACTCCCAAGATTCCTTGGTGGTCCAACGAGTCCTACGCCAACCTCATCAACCCCAAATCGGTGAAGAAATTCATCGAGATGACCCACGAAAAGTACGCCGCCAAGTACGGCGACAAGTTCGGCACCGACAAAGAGATCCCCGGCATCTTCACCGACGAGCCTCAGCTGGCTTTCTGCCCCTACGGCTTCGCCTGGGATGAGGGACTTCCGGAGTTCTACGCATCCGTCACCGGCAGAGACTTCGTTAAGGACCTGCCCTACATGTACTTCAACGGTCCCGAGAGCCGCTACATCCGCCTGGTGATGCACCGGACCCTCCTCAACCGGTTCCTTGAGTCCTACAGCAAGCCCATTTTCGAGTGGTGCGACAAGCACAACCTCGCCCACACCGGCCACTACAACGCGGAGGACACCTTCCGCAGCCAGATTCTGTGCCATATGGGCGCGGTTATGAACCACTACAGATACCAGCACATCCCCGGCATCGACCACCTTTGCCGGCAGCTGAACGGATACTCTCCCCACAACATAAGCCACGCCAACTTCGCCACGGGCATGACCTTCACCATGAAGCAGGTCTCCTCCGCCGCCAGACAGCTCGGAAGAAAGAGAGTTCTCTGCGAGCTCTTCGGTGTCAGCCGCCACACCAACACCTTCGAGGGTCTCAAGTGGATAGGCGACTACAACCTGGTGAACGGCATCAACCTCTTCTGCCCCCACCTGACTCTCTACAGCGCCAAGGGCAGACGCAAACGGGACTTCCCGCCGAACTTCAACTACCAGCAGAGTTACTGGGAAGAGATGAAGCCCCTCAACGACTACTTCGGCCGCCTTTGCTACGCCCTCACCCGGGGCGAGGCGGACGCTTCCGTGGCGGTTATCCACACCATCGAGTCCGCCACCGCCGAGCACAGCTATTCCCTGGACACCACACCCGCGGCGAAAGCGGGCAAGGCTATCACCCCCGGCTCCGTGCCCACCGAAAACCTTGAGGGTCCCGCCGGTTTCTTCGATTTCCAGATGCGCAAGGCTTTGGACACGGCCCTCTATGCCGGTTACGACACCGACATCGCCGAAGAGAACTACATCAAAGACCTGGGCTCCGTGGAAGGCGACAAGTTCGTCATCGGCGAGATGAAATACAAAGTCATGATTCTCCCGGTGGCCACCACCGTCCGCAGAGAGACCTTCGACCTTCTTAAAGAGTTCCTGAGCGGCGGCGGCGTTCTCATCGTCATGGGCGACACCCCCAAGGAAATCGACTGCAAAGACGCTTCCGAGGAGTGGAAGGCTCTCTCCGACATGGAAGGTTTTGTGAGCATTCCCGCCGAGTGGCACGCTCTGGACCAGGTTCTGGACGAGCTCTATCCCCAGAGCTTCACCGTGAAGGGCATCGACGGCACCTCCTATCCGGACACCTATCTCATGCACAGAGTGAACGGCAACGAGGAGATTTTCTTCGTCGTCAACTCCGACACAAGCGCCGCCCGCACCTACACCGCCACCTTCTTCGAGCCCGGCGACAAGGACCTCTATCTCTGGGACGCCCTGAAGGGCACCTGCGAGCCGCTGGTTCTGCGGGAAGCGGAAGAAGATGTATATACCTACACCTTCACCCTGCCCCCCGCAGGTTCGATTCTCCTCACTCTCTCCGAGGACGGCTACGGCGACTGCGAGTCCTCCGGCGCCAGCGTGGCGGAGATTCGCAAAGAGTGCCTTGAGGGCGAGGTTTGCCCTCTGGTTGACTGCTACGAGTTCACCAGAAACGACGAGAACGTCCTTGTGATGGACAAGATGGAAGTCTCCTTCGACGACGGCGCCACCTTCGAGCCCGCGGACTACGACTTCAGAGTCCGTCCGAAGATTGCCGACAAGTTCGGAACCACCCCCGCCCTCCAGTGGCAGCCTTGGGTGGCAATCCGCAAGCACCTCTTCGACGACAAGGTGGGCGACATCGTTCTCCGCTACCGCTTCGAGACAACCCTGGAGACCACTCCCGCCTCCGTGGTGATAGAGAACCTCAAAAAGGGCAAACTCTTCGTAAACGGCAAGGCCGTGGACATCTCCGGCGCCACCTGGAAGTGGGACAGAGACTTCGGCAAGGTGAACATCACCGACTACATCAAGCAGGGCGAGAACATCATCGATTTCAAGATGACCTTCAACTTCCTGGCCGAGGTTGAACCCGCCTACATCGTGGGCGATTTCGGCGTGGCCCAGGTGAACCCCTACAAGTTCGTCATCGTGGAAGAGCCGGAAGAGTTGGACAGCGGCTCCATCACCCGGCAGGGCTACCCCTTCTACTGCGGCTCCATGACCTACAAGGTGAACGTCACTTTGGAGGACGAACAGTTCGAGAAGTACCTCCTGCGGCTGGTTAAACCCTGCGGCACCCTCTTTAAGGTGAAAGTCAACGGCGAGGACGCGGGCAAGATGCTGTGGCACCCCTTCGTTTGCGACCTCACCGAGTTCCTGAAGCCCGGCGACAACACCATCGAGGTTGAGCTGTTCACATCCATGCAGAATGCTTGGGGTCCTCTCCACGAGAAGAACGGCGACGACAACTCCTGGTGCGGTCCCGGTGCCTTCACCCAGGAGCATATGGTCAGAAACGAATACAACAACTACGACTACGGACTTCTGGGCGGTATGGAACTTATCGCCGTGGAGAAGTAAATGTAACAATCGGTGCCGCCGTAAGCGGCACCGATCGGAATTATATTAGGGGTCAGGGCCCAGGTGTCAGGGGTCAGGGAAGGTGTCGGCTAACGCCGACGATTATACAACCAACATTACAATGTTATGTTTATAATCCGTTGCCGTAGGCAACACCGCCCCTATGCCCTATTCCCTTTTCCCTATTCCCTAAAAAAAACAAGGAGAAAAATATGTTCAAAAAACTCATCACCACAATCATCATTGCCGCCCTCTGCGCGGCGGCCTCTTTCGCCGACGTGAAAATCACAAACGAGAAGTTCGACGACTGCGGCACTTGCGTGAAGCTCACCAACGGCGACGTCGAGGTCTTTGTGACCAAGGACTTCGGTCCCCGGATTATCTGCTACCGCTA
>JAGDDM010000076.1 GCA_017958015.1 Abditibacteriota bacterium
AATGTGGAGAAGAAAGCCAACGCCAGCGTCAGCTTCGCCAAGGAAGTTAAGGTGGCGGAGATAGACAAGGACGACGCCGGCAAAGTGGGCAACGAAATCACCGTTAAGGTGGGCAACGTGCTGAACGTGACGCTGAAAGCGGGAGACGGGATTTTATTCGTATGCAAACAGTAATCCGGATAGTTTGAGGGATTGGGGCATACGGAACGGTAAACAATATCGCGCCGCGAGACGCGGCTGCGCCCGATTCCCTTTTTCCTATTCCCCGCGGCTTATCTTTTATTTTCCGAGTTCGCGGGGTTTTTTTTACTGTTCGATTTATGATATAATGTAGTTATGAAATTCCGAGGATTGATACTCGCCGGCGGCAGAGGTTCCCGGTTTGTGTCCGAGGTTGCCGCGCCGAAGGTTTTGCGCCCTCTGGCCGGGAAAGCCCTCATCGACTACGTCATCGCCGCTCTCCGGGGCGGAGGGGTTGAGGATATAACCGTTATCACCGGCTACATGGCGGAGGAAGTGCGCCGACACTGCGGCGGCGCCGTCAAATACGCTTTCCAGCCGGAGCAGAAGGGTTCCGGCGACGCCGTTCGGTGCGCCGCGCCCCTGTTCGCGGACTTCGACGGCGGAGTGGTGATAATGTGCGGCGACTCGCCCTTTTTCACCGCCGACACCGTAAGGCGAATGCGGGAAACCCACGAGGAAACCGGCGCCGCGGTCACACTCGGCACCGCCGTTCTCGCCGATCCCACCGGCTACGGCAGAATAAAGCGAACCGGCGGCAAGGTTGCGGGCATCGTTGAGGAAAAGTGCGCTTCCGCCGAGGAAAAGGCAATCAAAGAGATAGGCGGCGGCATATACGTCTATGACAGCCGGTGGCTCTTTGAGCGCATAGGGAACCTGACGAAAAACGCGGCGGGTGAGTACAATCTTACGGAAACGGTAAGTTTTGCCGTGTCCGCCGGTGATGTTGTGTCCGCGGCGGAGATAGACGCGGCGGAAATTGTCGGCGTCAACACTCCCGAGGAGTTGGCGGCGGCGGAAAAATCAATGAAAAATCGGTAGGAAACCATGAAAGAAACAACCGAAATCTACGAAAACTTCTTCAAAGAAAAACCGAAATACAGAATCGTGTCCCCGGGCAGAATCGACCTGATGGGCATTCACACGGACTACAATGAGGGCTTCGTTCTGGCGGCGGCCATCGACCGGGCCACCGAGGCCTGCGCTTCCCCCAGAAGCGACGGCAAGGTGATTCTCTACTCCGAGAACATCGGCGCCGCTTCCGTTTTCCTTACGGATAACATCGAGAAGGCGGAAAAGGACTCCCGCTGGAGCAACTACTTCCGGGGTGTTTACAAGTTCCTCATTGAGGAAGGCTACGAAGTGGGCGGCGCCAACATCGCGGTAAACGGAAACATTCCCACCGGCAGCGGCCTTTCCAGCTCCGCTTCCATTGAGCTCGCCATGGGTACCGTGGCCAAGGCTCTCAACAACCTTGACGTGACGGCGGAGAAGCTGGCCCTCATAGGCAGACGCTCCGAAAACGAGTTCGTGGGCGTTCAGACCGGTATTATGGACCAGTTCGCCTGCGCTCTGGGCAAGAAAGACAACGCTCTCTTCATCGACTGCCGCACCCTGGGCTACGAACTCGCCCCTCTGGACATGAACGAGGTTAAGATTGTGGTGTTCAACACCGCCAAGCAGAGAGGCCTCGTGGGCAGCGAGTACGACACCCGCCGGAAACAGTGCGAGGAAGGCGCCGCTATTTTGGGCGTCAAGGCCCTTCGGGACATCGACCCGGAGACCTTCGAGCGCCGCAAGGGCGAGCTGCCGGAAGTGGTCCGCAAGCGCGTGGAGCACGTGGTGTACGAAAACGACAGAACCGTCAGGAGCGTGGAAGTTCTGCGCAAGCGCGACTTCGCGGAGTTCGGAAAGCTTATGAACGCCGGCCACGACAGCGCCAGAGACCTCTATGAGGTGAGCTGTCCCGAGCTTGAGGCCATGGTGGAGATTTCCCGGGCCCAGGAAGGCGTGCTTTCCGCCAGACTGGCCGGAGCCGGTTTCGGCGGCTGCACCGTCAGCATCATCGAAAAGGACGCGGTGGACAAGGTTATCCCCGTCATTAAGAAAGCCTACCGGGAGCGCACCGGCCTTAAGCCCGAATCCTACATTTGCAACGCCTCCGAAGGCGCCCACTTCACGGAGATTTAACCATGCAGACACATTGCAAAAAATGCGGAGCGGAGCTCCACGAGAACCAGAAAGTTTGCATCAAGTGCGGCGAGGTGACGGAAGCGGGAGGAAACTTTGAGTACGGCTCCAACCGCATCCTCCCGGACCTGTCCAAGCTCCCCATGGATAAGATTTATTACGGCCTGGGAGCCCTGGCCTTTATCATCATTCTCATCTGCGTCATATGCGCTATGCGGGTGACGCCTCCGGATAAGATTTGCCGGGAGTGGTTCGTGTGCATGTATTCCCAAAACACCAAGGGCGCGGAGAAGTATATGAGCGACGAATACGCGGAGGAGAAGAAACTGGACGCCTCCATGACCACCGACGCCCAGGAGTACCACACCGCCGTCACCGAAGAGGGAAACAAGTACACCATCAAAAAGTATGAGGAACCCGCCAAGGATACCGTCTCCTACGTCATCGGCATCGAACAAAACGGCGAGAAAGTGGTGACGCTGAAGAAGTTCGGACGAAAATGGAAAGTGGTTGAAGTAAAATAGAATATTAAAAGCCCGCCGATAAAAATCAATGCTTTTCGGCAAAAAAACAGCCTCCCGAAGGAGGCTGTTTTTGTTGTGAGTGTTTACTTCTTCGCCGCTTCTCTGATGTCATGGGACATCAGCAGGGTGTTGAAGATCGCCTTCGCGTTGGCAACCAGAACGGCTCTGGAGATGTTGCCCCGGGAGAGGTTGGCGAGGATGTTTTCTTCGCTGCCGCCGGGCATTTTCACGTTGTTGCCGGCGTTGACTTCTTTTGTGATATCGGAGTTGTTG
>JAGDDM010000077.1 GCA_017958015.1 Abditibacteriota bacterium
CGCTCCGGGGCGGGTCAACCACGGCGATGTCAGGTCGGACGCCGTTGTGCCGCAGTTCCCTCATGACTTTTCCGGCGTCTCCGGCGATAAATTCCGCGTTCCGGATTCGGTTCATCTCGGCGTTCATCTTGGCGTCCTCCACTGCCCGGGGTGAGATTTCCGTGCCGTAAACCTTTTTTGCCTTCCGGGCCAGGCACAAACCTATGGTTCCGGTTCCGCAGTAGAGGTCCGCCACCGTCTCGGTGCCTCGCAAATCCGCGAACTCCGCCACCTTGTTGCAGAGCGCCTCCGCCTGGGGGGTGTTGACCTGGAAAAAGGATGTGGGCGACACTCGGAAAGTGAGGCCGCAAAGGGATTCGGTTATGACGGATTTGCCCCACAGGTTCCGGGTCTCCGTGCCCATGATGACTCCGTTTCGGTTGGGCTGAATGTTCTGCTGTATGCCCGCGAGGTTCGGCAGCCGGGCGGTGAGGAAATCGACAAACTCCTCCGCTTGGGGAAATTTTTTTGTCGCGGTGACGACGCAGAGGGCGATGCCTTCTCTGCCAACTCTGGAGACCACGTGCCGCAGAACGCCTTTCCGGCGTCTCTCGTCGTAGGCGGTGATGCCCAATGTCTCCGCCGCTTCCCGCACGGTGTTGACGGCTTCGATGTTCTCCGGATCCTGAATGGGGCAGTCGTGAATATCCACCACGCCGCGGGTGCCGCCGGCGAAACAGCCTATCAAAATCTTGCCGTTCCGGCTCCCCACCGGGAACATCAACTTGTTACGGTAGTTGTCCGGCTTCGCCGCCCCGATTACGGGCTCAACCGCGGGGTTCTCGAACCTGCCGATACGGACAAGAGCGTCCGTCACAAGCTGCCGCTTGGCCTCAAGCTGGGCCTCATAACTCATATGCCGCAGCTGACATCCGCCGCAGCGGCCGTCGTGGGGGCAATTCGGTTCGACTCTCACCGCCGAGGGTGTGATAATCTTCTCGAGCCGGGCCCGGGCAAAGGTCTTTTTCACCTCCGCCACCCGAACGGAAACCCTCTCTCCCGGCAAGGCGTAGGGCACGAAAAGGGTGAAGTCCTCGTATCTGCCCACGCCCTCGCCGTTCACGCCAAGGGTCTTTATTTCCGTCTCGTAAATTTTTCCCGCCTCAACGGGTACGGCGGCGGTCATATGTTCACGCCTATAATCCGCACTTCGCGGGGGATAAGGTCGACGGTGGGCGGCGCCGTGAGGGTGGCGTTGTCCATGGGCACCGGGGTGGTGAGGGAGGTGAAGTCCGTGAGTTTATACACCTCTCCCGCGCTCAGCGCCAGGGACTTTTCGGCCAGGGGCAAGGTGACGCCCTGTTCCGAGTCCGTGGGATTAATGAGCACAAAAAAGCCCCTGTTTCCGATGAAGTGGGCGGAGCCGTCGGGGCGGCTGCCGTCGGGATAGGACAAAATGTGGTCGTAATTCTCGAAGAACTCCCGGAACCGGCCCATGAAAGTGTTGTAGCGCATGGCGAAATCGTCGAACTCCGGCTTCGGGGGCAGCAAATCCTCGTCGAAGCGGCAGGCGATGACGCTCATCCGCTCGAAAATGTACTCCGACAAAGTCTCAGGCGTCCCGCCGGGCTCCCACACTCGCATAATCGCTTTGGCCGGGAGAATGAAGGCGGCGCCGTACATAATCTGCCGGGCGGTCAGGGTGTCGGACGCGGGTTTTTCGCAGGGAGCCATGTAGCCCGCCAGAGAAAGCAGGTGTGGGTTTCGTTCCGGGGAGACAACGCAGTCCCTGTTGCCGGTGCCGCAGACGCTGTAAAAGTCCCGAAGGTACTCCCGCAGGGCTTTGAAGCCCCGTTCAGTGTCGCCGGCGAAGGCGCCGATAACCGCCTTTCCGGATTCGTCCCCGAAGTTCATGTGATGGACTTCCTCCCCCATAATAAGGGTGTTGTTTTCGTATATCTCTTTGCCGCCGGGCGAGGCCTGGAAGGCGAAGAGACCTTCCCGCAGGAACACCGCTTCCGCCACGTTGTCGAAGCCGACGCCGTAGTCGAACCGCTTTGAGGTGTCCGCGGAAAGGGACACTCCCTCCAGCGTCTCCGCCAAGGTGATACTTTCGGTCACCAGGGACTCCACGTGGGTGTTTTCCGGCAGGGCGCTTTTCAGGGTGATTGATTTTGTGATGAAGTTCTTGTCTGCCTCCGCCTCGTAGGTGAGCGTGACCCGAAGAGCGGGGGACTCCAAATCTATTTCCAGCCGCTTGGCGCTGTCGTCTCCGGAGAGTTTTGTGCGGGTGACGGTGAAGTCCCTGTCGGTGTAGGTGGTATCCCCTCCCGGGTGGGCGCAGAGAGTAATCTCGAACTCCCGCTCGGCGAAGTCGGAGTATTCCTCGCCGTTAATCATGTTTGTGAGGCTCACGGTGGAGAGCTTGCCGCCCACGATGAGGAGGCGGCGGCTGACGGCGTCGTTGCCTATTTCGCAGACGGCGCCTTCGTCGTATTCGCTTATATATCCTATGGCGTATGACATGTTTTACCTACCCAAAAATCCGCCGATCAGCGCCATGATTTTGGCCGTCACATCCGGGTGGAAAATGACTTTGTAACCGATGAAAAGTAAAACGGCGATGAGGCCGTAGAGGTGCACGTCCTCATGGTTTTTCTTTACCCAATACCAGCTGGGGGTGCGGGCCTCGGTGTAGCGGTACCGTTTAAGCTTCGGAATCCACCGGGGCACGGCGTCCATGTAGGCGGCCACCCGGTTTTCCGGGAATATTCCCCTCAGGATACGCTCTTCCCTGTGCACTCTGTCGGCGGCGTATATAATGTAGCACACCGTGTATATGCCGATGATAACGGGGTCCAGGGTCATAACGGCGATGCCCAGTCCCACGAAGTAGCGGGAGATGAACATGGGGTTCCGCACGTGGGCGTAGGGTCCGGACACGGTGAGGTGTCTGTTTTTCAGGATGTATGACGCCGACGCCACCTGTCCCCACTCTCCGGCGAGGGCGATGACGGCCCCCACCGCGTAGGCGGCGACGCTGTGCATTTTGAACATCACCAGATATATAAAAAGTATAAAAAGAAGGGGCATTCTCAGGAACGTGAAAACGGCTCTGAGTCCTTCTCTTATCGGTCCGTCTCTGTAAGGTGTGAAATCAAGTTCTCTTTCGCCCATTTTATTTCTTCAAATCCTTAAATCCGCTCCAGCGCACCACGGCCACTTTGTCCGACAGGTGCCCGGTGTTTTTGTTCATATGCATGAGGGAGACGCTTTTGATGTGCTTGCCGTCGCTTGCCAAAAAGGTGTCTCCTCCCATAAAAATCTTCATGTCCGTTCCGTCTTCGGTGATAATCATATCCCCGGGAAGCAACGTGTCGAAGTCGAGGGATCCTATGTTCATGGCCTCTCCCACCTTATAGGTGTAGTCGTACTTGCCCTTGAGGATGTCCCTTTCGTCCATGTCGTGCCACCAAAACTTGGCGAAGGCTCTGCCGCAGAGGGAGGGGTTGACGGAACGGATGGCCTCGATGATTCCCGCCTGCCACAGGGCTTCTCTGGCTATGCCGGACATGTCCGCCCCGTAGCGGGTTTCCCCGTTTTTCATGTATTTGATTCCGTCGAAGGTGGCCAGCCTGCGCACGTATGTGTCGTTCATGTATTGATTGTTGATGTTCTTGTCCCGAATGGAGACCCACACCACTGCGAGGATAAATATGAATACGGCGGCGGTGAATATCTTGGGTCGGGAAAGGTAGACTTTCCAGATAACGGCGAGGACGCAGCCGACGCACCCGATGAGGGTTGCCGCGATGAGCGTCCGCACCCCCCTCGTCATGGGGGCGTGGCGCAGTACAACCGCCTGGGCGACCATCAGTATCGCCGTTATTATAAATATTATTCTTCTCGGTGTAAGCATATATAAATTATACCGGAAATTTCATCTCCAAACAATTGAAATGATTTGCCGTTTATATTATAATTAAAGAAGCGTCTACGGACGACAAATTCGACATAAAGGAAGATATTATGGATATCACCAAACAGGCCGACGCCACGCTGTTTCCCGTAACAAGGGAAGTGGCTCGGGAAGGAATAGTTCTCCTCAGAAACGACCGGGGCGCTCTGCCCCTTAAAGGCGGCAAAGTCGCCCTGGCCGGCAACGGCGCCGAGAAGCTTATTCCCGGCGGCGGCGGCAGCGCCAGAGTCAACGCCGTGAACATCGCCACCATGCCGGAAGCCTTCAAGGCTCTGGGCGTGGACTTCGAGATTCGCACTCTCGCCGACATCGCAGACTCCGACGCGGACACCGCGGTTCTCGTTTTTACCCACGACTCCACCGAGGGCGGCGACAGATACGCCGAAAAGGGCGACTGGTTCATTTCCGACGAAAACGAATCTTTGCTGAAGGCCGCCTCCGGCAAATTCGACAAGATTATCGTCGTTCTCAACGTCCCCTGCGTCATTGATACCTCTTGGGCGGACGAATACCCCGTTGACGCCATCGTTCTTCCCTACCAGCCCGGTCAGGAAGGCGCCTACGCCATCGCGGAGATTATCACCGGCAAGGTGAACCCCTCCGGCAAAACCGTCGACACCTGGGCGAAGGACATCAACGACTACCCCTCCACCTCCTGTTTCCAGCAGGAATTGCGGACGGTGGACTACGAAGAGGACATCTTCGTGGGCTACCGCTACTTCTCCACCTTCGACCCGGAATATAAGAAAGTCCGCTTCCCCTTCGGTTTCGGCCTCTCTTTCACCGCCTTCGAGATAAGCGACATTGATTTCACTTTCGGCGACAAGGTTGAGGCCTCCGTTACGGTCACCAACACCGGCAAAGTCGCCGGCAAGGAAGTCGTCCAGGTCTACTGCAAGGCTCCTCAGGGCAAGTTGGGCAAGGCCGCAATGGTGCTCACCGCTTTCGCCAAGACGAAACTTTTGGAGCCCGGCGAGTCCGAGACGCTGAACATAGCTTTCGATTATTACAACTTCGCTTCCTACGACGACACCGGCAAGACCGGCAACAAGTCCTGCTACGTTCTCGAGGAAGGCGTTTACGAGTTCTACGTGGGCAACTCCGTGAAGGACGCCTCCGGCCGCCTCGCCGCTTCCTACGAAGAGGACGAGTGCGTGGTGCTGGAACAGCTCTCCGAACGTCTGACTCCCGGCCGGCTGCCGAAGGTTCTCCGGGCGGACGGAAGCTACGAAAAACTTTCCGACTTCGACGAGATAGGCGACAGAACTGTCTTTATCAGGAACGGCTTCGGCAAACTGAACAGCGAGGACGCGGTGGACTGCTCCGAACGGTTCACCCTGGGCTACGGGGAAACCGGCGACTGCAGTTTCATCTACTTCACTCAGACCGACGCCCACGCCTACTACGCCACATACAAGCTGAAGGTTGACAAAGCGGGCAAGTACTTCATGCGCCTGCGGTGCCGGAACGTAAGCGGCGAGACTTTTAAGGACTTCGCCGCTTTCAGCGTCAACGGCAAGGACACCGGAATCAAGTTGGACGTGCCCTCCATGCCCAAGGGCGGCGGCAACGGAACGTATC